>NZ_FORX01000006.1 GCF_900114115.1 Desulfomicrobium apsheronum
TTTTATATACGAAACTATTTATATATTGAAAAAATCTCAAAAATATAGAAGGTTGCCATGAACAAGGAGCTGTTATGGGACTTGGCAACCAGAGTGATGACCAGAGTCAGGTGTTTGTCATGTGTGCGGATTTACCGCGCTCACCTGGACACGTTTTTTATGACCGCTTGCAGTCGATCTTGATCAAGGGCGGCTTTGACCGTTTTGTCGAGAAGCTCTGTGAGCCGTATTATGCGTCTGGTCCCGGCAGGAAATCCATTCCTCCAGGTCGTTATTTCAGGATGCACTTGGTTGGCTATTTTGAAGGGATCGAGAGCGAGCGCGGGCTTGAGTGGCGGTGTTCCGACTCCTTGTCGCTGCGAAAGTTCCTGCGGCTCTCCCTGACCCAGAGGGTACCTGATCACTCCAGCCTGAGCAGAATCCGACAGAGGTTGCCTCTGGAAGTTCATCAGGAAGTGTTCGGATGGGTGTTGCAGGCACTGACCAAGTCCGGCCTGGTAGTTGGGGAACGTCTTGGCATCGACGCCTCGACCATGGAAGCCAACGCGGCCATGCGCTCGATCGTACGCCGAGACACGGGCGAAACGTATCAGCAGATGCTTGAGCGCATCGCCAAGGACAGTGGGATCAAAACGCCGACCCGTGAAGAACTGGCTCGCATGGATCGCAAGCGCAAGGGAAAGAAGCTTTCGAACAAGGACTGGAAGTCGGAGAGTGACGAGGATGCGCGGATCACCAAGATGAAGGACAGCCGCACTCACCTCGCCTACAAGCCCGAGCACGCCGTAGATCTGGACACCGGAGCGATTGTTTCCGCCGACATCCACAAGGCCGACCAAGGGGATACGACGACGATCGGCAAGACGCTGGAATCCGCCAGGAAGAATCTTTCCGACATCGGTTGTACGCCGATTACCACGGCTCCAACGGAAGTCATCGCGGACAAGGGCTACCATTCCCGGGAAGTAGTGAAAGAACTGAATGGCGGAGTTTGGAGGACGAGGATCGCCGAGCCGAAAGCGAACGGTCTGCTCAACTGGAAAGGTGACCACGAGGCGCGGCGGGCCGTTTACAACAACCGCGCCCGGTTGAAGTCAGCCAAAGGGCGCGAACTGGCAAAGCGACGAACGGAATTGGTCGAACGAAGTTTCCAGCATGTGCTCGATCGTGGAGGTATGCGGAGAACGCACCTTCGAGGGCAGGAAAACGTCCACAAACGATACCTCCTGTGTGTGGCCGGGTTCAATCTCGGCCTGCTGATGCGTCAGTTGATAGGTTTCGGGACCCCGAAGGGGTATTTTTACCTCAATTCAGCGCAAATTTTTATTATTGTTTGGGGACGGATGGTCGTTTCGATAATTTTGGTTGAGATGAAGAGCGAGACTGGCCAAGAATTCGTCGGAACTCAGATTACCGTCGAGCGGTGTTGATCATGAATAAATCAACGGGCTGCTAATAGCGCCACCGATGGGCACCTTAATGACGCCAGCAAACATGAGAGATTTTCGCTCGGACGACCTCGTCTGGTTATGTGTTTATGAGTCGCCTCTGCAAGGGGAAAGATCCTTGCGAGGGGTCCTGTAGCTCTTGCCGTCCAGTACGACTTGGTAAGCGCCGTGCATGATCCGGTCGAGGGTGGCTGCGCCGAGCAGCTTGTTGTGGAAGGCGTCGTTCCACTCCGAGAAGTCCAGATTGCTGGTGATGATCGTCGGTTTTCGCTCGTAGCGCTCTGCGATGACGTCGTGGAAGTCCTCGTCCTGCCCGGAGCGCATGGGCTTGAGGACCGCGGGCATGCGGTCATTGAACGATGCCTGGCGCTGCCTCTTTGGAGAGTAATGCGCAGGAAGGCACCTAGCTGCCGTCCTGTCCTGTCCAGACGGCCCAAAGCCCGGCGAAGGCGATAGCATCTGCATTCGGTGCGGAGATGTAGTAGGGCGGCTTCACCTGCCGGCCAGAATCGCTCCTGACTAGGTCGTTTTCGTTCCATTCGTACCATCCCCTCACAGGCATCAGGCAGCGCATACATTGCATGCTTTGTAAGCGTTCGCCGGTCCGCATTTATCCATTAAATTTTTTGTGTGAGATAAATCAGGTCCCTTTTGATGAATCGAATTTCGACTGGTGCATCTAAAATCCCTGTTTATGACTGCCTGTTTTTTAACGTTATTGTATTTTTTTTTGACGGTATTTTTTAGGGCCGGAGCAGACCATCTCGATCTGCTTCGGCTTGCGTCAGTCTTGAGGAATGGAATTACTGGGGCGAGATTTTTTACGATTTGACCACTTCGAAGTTGGTGTCGATGGAGTTATCTTCTTCATGGACTTCTGCAGCCTCCATCAGGCGAACAATGTATGGTATGTTGAAGGCGTCAATCATGACCTGTTCTTTTGCCCGGTGGGCCGCAATACCTAGGAACGTCATGTCAGAATCTAGTGTATTTGAAGGTGAAGCATCTCCTATACCTGTAAAAGTCTGACCTTGGCTCGTCTCTAGTTTCGCTTGGCAAATTGCAGTGTTGCCATTTTCCTTGTTTGGACATTGAATAATTGACACATCTAGGCTATCGATGCCGATCGTATGTGCAGCATAAAGCAATAAATTATAGCTATAGTTAATGGAATTATTTGCTTCAGTAACGCCATTTTCGATTTCTGCAGTTTCGATTTTGTGATGTTTAGACATAATAATTGCTCCTTTTATAGGTTGATAATAAAGGATATTATTCCGATCAGTAGCGTTATACTGTCCGGGCAAATTGGATCTTGGTTGAGTGAATTTTGAATAGAAGAAACGTGGTATTTGAGATGCAAAAAGCGGATTGAAGCGAAATCTTATATAACTTTGCATTCATTTTGCGCATTAGATTATCTAACAAAATATTTTATTATACAAACAGATTTGCGTAAGCGGTCAGGCATCCGCATCATCTTCCACGGACGTGCCAGATCTGCGATACAAGCAGAAGAGTCATTACTTTTTGCGCGGCTTTGGCTTGGGGAGGCTTGGGAGAAGGGATTTGTCCACGTGCTGCGGCATGAGGGCTCGCATGTCTTCCGTGATCTGCGCGGAGGGGAATCGTTCGAAGAGGAGTATTTGGTAGGCTTGGGAGTCGGTCGCGCTGGCCATGTCGCGTGGTTCTGGCCAATTCCAATTCCAGCGATCGATTTCTAGGAGTCTTGATGCCGCGGCTTCGTCTGGAATGGCAAATCATCCACACTTGGCTTCCTCGTGAGCTTGAGTCTCTCGAAACTTAAGTACGAAGAAGGTTTCATGAGCAAAAAAATAAATGAGGCCGGATTCCCTGAAAGGGGTGTCCGGCCTGACATTTTCAGCTTTACGTCACTACCAGTTACTCAGCCTTGGGTGCCTTTTTACGCTTTTCCCAAAGCTTCATGTCCTGCATGGTTTTTCGGCGGCTACGGGCCAGAGATTTTGCTACCAGGGAAGTACCTTTCTTGTAACCGTATTTTTCCCTGTACTGTTCGGGAGTGAGTCCGTGTGTAGCCAAGTGACGCTTCGTCAAAACTTTGAATGACTTTCCACACTCGCAGCAAAGGACGCTCTTTTCACGAATTGCGTTTTTGGGATCGATAGCGGGTCCGGTTTCGACAACGGGAGCGCCACCTTCATCGACTCCACGAATGCTGCCAGCCAAGGCCTTGATCATGGACGTGATCTCTTCCTCGTTCATATTGCGCACAGATGCTTGGGCTTTTACGATCTCGATTGCTTGCTTGAGATAATCTTCCATGTTTTCTCCTGTGGATCTATTAGGATTTGATTATGCGCTCTCAGCACAAACTGTGCCTGCGCCAATATCGAGGCGTCGTTGGAAAAAGTAACATACAAATATTGGGAAGGTAAATGCCGAATGGGTTTTGCAAAAGAGGCTAAACATAATGAATGGCTACGGCCTTAACCAGACCGTAGCCATTGCTGTTGTTCATGTCGGTTAGTCAAAAAGTCTCCGAAAAATACGTGCTGAAAACAGCATTTCTCAGGTTTTCGGGGATTTGGGGCATCAGTATCGACCGATGGGTCTGTTATTTTGGATGATATTTTGATTAACGAGTTGGGGATTCAGGACGCACAACCGGTCTCTCCCGGCCTCGAAATACTGCCGTATGTTATCATGTTGCTCAAGCAGATCGAGCGCTGCGTGACATTGCTTCTTGTTCAACCCGCTAATCGCACTCATTGCGTCCTGAGCTTGGAAAACCGGGATGATGTCGGTCCAATCGCAACGGCGTATCCATGCGAGTATTTCCTGTGCATCCACACACGCTTGGCTACGCTCTGGGCTAAAGGCTATGTTTGCGTGCTCGACGATAACGTCCATCAACGAGATAGCAGCTTCTACTTCTTCCCGAGTGATAGGAGACTGTTCTGGCTTGGGATTGTTCCAGGCGTGAATGCATAACGCTAATCGTACGACCGCTCCATGCGCCTTCGCAAGGAAGGAACTCATGTGCAAATACTCCAGGCTTCTGACATATGGCTGCGTGTTTTGCTCATAAGTTTTGACCAGTTCGTAGGCTTTCGGTGTCAGGGACACGGTCCAGATTTCTCTGTTTTTGTCCTGCGTGAAGTTCCGTTTCAGCATTTCGGTGATCTTGGCGTTGTAGGCGATCATAGCGCCTGGCTTCGGGGTGGGGGGCAATGACCTGTGGCGAATGAAATTGCTGGGCTTCGAGGCGAAGTGGGGCAGAAACCTCGCGTTTAACCCTCGACTTTTCAGATTTTTGTTGCTGTAAAAATTCATAAGCACATCAGGTTGGACAAACGCGACTATGGTCATAGACGGTTTTTGCATTGAGATTTTGCCGACATTTTTCGACGAGTAATCGTATCTCTCCATGTCGTATGACTTGAGGTAAAGGCCTGGGTGTGTAGACTTGTTGGCGATTTCGCTTTCGAAAAAGGAGCCTTCTGCCTCGAAGACACAGGCAAATTCACCTTGCTTTGACATTCCCTCGCCAGCCGACACGCGACTGGCTATGCTCAGGAATATCTGTGGTGGAGTGCTATACTTGGGTTTTGTAGCCTCAGTGTTCTTGTCCAAGCTGTCGATAGTGTGTTGAAGCTCTGGTAACACCTCGTTCGGATCCCCAAAGTAAATTCCATCTGCCGAAGAACTCTTCAGATGGTTGTTTATAAGTAAATTGATGACTTTCCGTTTGAACACTTCAAGGTGCTTGTTATTTTTTTTATATTTAGCAGACTGCACCTCATGCTCCAGGCTCAATTTTTCGAAGTATTGGTCTAAAGGTGCTTTTGCTGTGCTAATCACGTACGATTTGCGAGAGCCAGACTCAGCAGCTTCTACAATGTATAGGCCGCCAGACTCACGCCATTCATGGTCTACTTGCACAACGTAGCGGCCGCACATCGCAGCAGAAATACTGCCAAACAAGACCAAAAGTACTGACGTTGTATCAATCTCTGCATGGCTACTGATGTGCTCGGCAACTTCAATCAAGTCATTTGGAAACAATTCCGGATTGAAAGCTGCGAACGACAACTGTTGAAAAATCCAGCGAGGAGGACGATTCCGAAGCTCCTCGTAACTGCGGTGTAGTTTATCTTCGAGTCGCAATCTGTACTGCCTGTCCTCGATTCGCTTGTTGAAGTCGATGGCGTTAACCATCATCTTCAATTCATCTTCTTTGTAAGCCATAACGGCCTCCTTTTCATGCCCATTTTGGGCGGTATATGATTGATAAGTTGTTGCCTGTCGAACACTACGCAAATCAGATGTTCCTGGTGGTGACCTGCAGAGTTTGATGCGTATCTCCATAGTTAGATATCCGCCTTGCTCAGTAAGACGCCTTTGTCGGTGACTTCGAAACGGATAATGTCTTCCTTTGTTGCTTGGAGCTGCATGCAAATTTCTTTTGGAAGATTTTTTCCAGAGCATGTTCCGTATTCATATGTCGCTAGGGTTATTTTTTTTTCAACGATCGCATCTGTGAAATTCTTATTGTATCGAGCCATCGAGATGCTGAGTTTGCGCATTATTTCGAAGGGTGTGAGGCCGCGTTGGTAAAGTTCGACGAACTGCCGATGCTCTTCCCTGATCTCTGCGACAGATCTCCTGGACTTCTTTTCTGTTTCTTCTTTCATTGTAGACCTCCGATGATGAATTGTTATGAATAGCTTCTGTAATCTCATCAGGACACCCAAGGATGGGTGTCCTGATGGTTCCTGAACGCGTTATTTCTTTAGTTGAGTTGGCTTGATTCTTGCCGCAAGCCATGTCAAAAAAGATTCGCGGGAGTAGCAAACCTTGCGGCCAATCATAAAGCGCCCAGCAATGCCGTCTCCGCGTGAGTCTCTGTTACGAAGTGTGCCAGGTTGAATAATCCCCCCCGTCAATCGCCCGACTTCGCTTCTTGCGAAGATAGGGGGGAGCGACTCTCTCAGTGTTTCGATTTCGGTCATAATGCCTCCTGTCTGTGTTTCGACGAATCCAAACGTCCATTCGCGAATTCACTATAGAAACCGGAAGATGGGTCTATTTTTTCTGAAGGAAGATCGGAGGGTCGCGTAGATTTTTTTTCTATCACGCTGAAAAGTAAGCGAAAATTATTCAGGCTTACGAAATGTGATTTGGAAACTGACTTAAGAAATTGGCGAAAATGGTGTTGTTTTTTTTAAAAAATGAATTAATTCAGCTTGTTGATTGTTCGATAAGTTTTGCGTGTGAGGGGGGGCAGAGCGAGATTCGTGCTAGCGGCAGCGGTCAAAGAAAAAATATTTATGAGGTGCCGATTTATTTTGGGCACCTTTGGCCGTTTCCGCGAAGCGATCAAACGGCGCGTCCTTTTAGACCGTGGCCTGCGCCAGACGTCGGAACAAAGAAAGCTCTTCCTGCCAGAAGAGCTATTTTGTTGTTAATGGTTCCAAACGGGCTGGCGTTAGCGTCGGTTGCCATGCGGCGGAGATATTGCAACGGGAATGGGATGGTTTCGTCTTGAGGAATATGAAGTCTTTTATGCTGCGAATTTTCTCCGGAATCCGTTTATGTTTAACAGGTCCAAGCCTAAGAGCAGAGCTTTGGCGGAGATGGGAGCAGGCGAGGGTGGGGTCGTTGCGAGGCGGAGGTAATCCATCAAGCCCCCCTTTGGTGAAATATGGCTGGAGGCAACCGCCATCGTCAGGCTGGAGGGCCGTTGTCCACGAAAGGCCTGCCTTTGCGCAGGCGTGGCGTATCAACACCGTCTGACTGATTCCAAAATTATATTTTTGGGGCGCCGTCATAACCTTCCTGTCTTGTCCAATTCTTGTACTATTCTTGTACTAAACTTGGTTTTATGGAAGGGAAAATGAAAAGGACTTGCCGCATATTGCTGCAAGTCCTTGTTTTCATTGGTGCCCAGGGCCGGACTTGAACCGGCACGCCCCGAAGGGCAAGGGATTTTAAATCCCTGGCGTCTACCACTTCCACCACCCGGGCAGGGAGGTTTTTCAAATATACAGGGCGGTGATGACCGTCAATTCTTTCTTGGGCTCTTGGACTCTTGGACGGTTAAGCGGTGGCGGGTCTGGGCATGGGGTGGTGTGGTTGGTCGGGTGACGCGGCGCGCCAGGGAGGGCGAAAAAATTTTCGCCCCTACGATGCGGTGGGGCGTCGATTGGTGGATGAGGATTTATTTTATGGCAGGTCCTGGATTTTGCCGGCTGGGTCGCTGTCGTATTTTTATCTACGATTTCAGTCTGTTGCGTTGCGGCTCGCGATGAAGTTTTTGAAGTCGGCGGCAAATCCGCTGTCGATGTAGCTCAGGTCGCGCAACAATTCCTCCACGTCAAAGCCGTTTTGCACCGCGAACTGGGCGAATGCCCGGCCGGAGGTCCCGGCGTTGCGCTGGCGGATCAGTCCTTCACCGTCGCGTGAAAAGAACTGGTAGTGCCCCAGGGCGTCGAGCACCAGGGAGTATTCCAAGTCCCAGGGGGTGTCAGCCGCGTAGTTGGCGACGGACCCGAGATAGTGGCCGGGCAGGGATTTCAAGCGGTTCTCCTGTCTTTGCGCAGAGTGAATTTATACCAATCCTTGTAATGATAGAAATAAAGGGCGGTGGCGCTCTGAACCAGGACGGACGCGAACATGGCCATCCATACGCCGTTGGCGGACTGAAAAACCACATGCCCCAGCAGGTACGCGAGCGGCAGGCGCACCAGCCACGCTGCCGTGCCGAAAATGACGGCTTGGTAGATGGTCGCACCCGCGCCGGTGAAGGCTCCGCCCAGGATCATGGCGGCCAGCAGCGGCGGTGTGGCGGCCATGTTCCAGGCCAGATAGCGTATGGCTTCTTCCTGCACCTGCAGGTCCGGCGCGACAAAGGCGATGACCGGCTCGATGACCAGCCACAGAAGGCCGGTGATGACGCTCATGGCGATCACGCCCACGAGCATGATCTTGTAGCCGATGCGCTTGGCTTCATCCTTTCGCCCCTGGCCAAGGTAGTGGCCGACCAGGATGGAAGCGGTGAAGTTGAAGGCGATGCCGGGCAGAAAGAGCAGGGCCTCGATGCGGATACCGGCGCTCATGCCCGCCATGGCGACGACGTTGTCAAAGGGAAGACTGGCCGTGATGGCATAGAGCACCATGTAGGCCGAGTGCCAGACCAGTTGCATGAGCCCCGCCGGCCAGGCCACCTTGACCAGATAGGGCAGAGCCAGCCGGACCCAGCGCCATGGGGCCAGACTTTGCCGGGAGAGCAGGCCGCAGCGGAACATCATGACAAAATTATAGACGGTGCCGCACAGGATGGAGGCGAATGTCGCCCAGGCGATGCCCTTGTATCCGAGGTTGGGCAGCCCCCACATGCCGAGTCCAAGGCCCAGGTCGAGCAGTGTGTTTACTCCCGTGACCAGGATCATGGAGTAAAGGGGCAGGGTCACTATTTTCTGGGCCCGAAAAAAGGCGTTGCTGATGGTGAACAGGTAGTAGGCTGGCAGAATGTAGAGACTGACTTGCAGCAGATACTCGGCGATGGGCATGACCTCGACCGGGATCTGCAGCAGGAGCAGGAAGCGTTCGTCGAACCAGAGCCCGAAGGCCAGAATGACCAGTCCCGTGACAAATCCGAGTCCCACTCCAAGCCCCACAAAACGTTTGACGCGGCGTGGGAGCCCCGCTCCGGAGCTCTGGCTTATGGCCGCCACACCACCGTTGGCCAGCGCAATGGCCACGACCATGAAAAAAAACATGGCCTGGCTCATGACGCCCACGCAGGCTTGGGTCTCGCGACCGATCCGTCCGGCCACCCACACGTCGACAAAGCCGATCAGGAAATGGAAGAACATCATCACCACCTGGGGCCAGGCCAGATTCCAGATGGTTGCGTAAGGGGCGCGTTGCAAATTTTGGTCAAAATCGCTTTGAGACATGTCTGCTCCGGATGAGTTGTCTGGGTCGGAATGCTTCAGGGACTTTGATTTGACAAGCGAAAATGTGCCCGTCGGGTGTCAGGAGCCGCCTGGGCTTGCTTTCCCGGGAGGCTGCGGATAACGGAACGGATCTTGACAATAAACAGGGCATGGGCCCGTGAGGTATAGCGTGGATTTTGAAAATTTGCCCGACAGCGTGACCGTGGTCGAAGAGGGCGAGAAAAGGTTTTTTCTCGTTGGAACCGCCCACGTTTCTCTGGAAAGTGTCGAGGATGTGCGCCGGACCGTGGAGATAGTGCGTCCCGATTCCATCTGCGTTGAACTCTGCCCGGCGCGCCACCAGGCCATGACCCGCCGCGACGACTGGAAGCGGATGGACATCTACAAGGTCATCAAGGAAGGCAAGGCCGTCTTCCTCATGGTGCAGCTCGTGCTGCAGGCCTTTTACCGCAAGATCGGCGACAAGTTGGGCGTGCAGCCCGGCGCGGAGATGATGGAAGGGGTGCGTCTGGCCCAGGAAACCGGAGCCACCCTGGTCCTGGCCGATCGCGATGTGCAGGTCACCTTGAAGCGCGTCTGGGGTTTTCTTGGCTTCTGGAAGAAATTCCAGCTCCTGAGCCAGCTTCTGGCCAGCGTCTTCGTCGACGACGACGTGGACAAGGAGCTTATCGAGGACCTGAAGAAGAAGGATGAGCTGGCCGCCATCATGGGCTCTTTTGCGGAAAATTTTCCCCAGATCAAGGAGCGCCTCATCGACGAGCGCGACATCTACCTGGCGCAGAAAATCCGCAAGGCTCCGGGCACGAATATCGTGGCCGTGGTCGGTGCCGGTCACGTGCCGGGCATGCAGAAATATTTTGGCCAGGAGATCGACCTGGCTCCGCTGGAAGAGCTCCCTCCACCCTCCAGATGGGGCGTGTTCTGGAAGTGGGGATTGCCCGGTTTTTTCGTCGCCTTGCTGGTCATCGGATTTTTCCGTGGCGGCGCTGATGCCTCCATGGACGCAATTTCCGTCTGGGTGCTGGTGACCGGCATCGGCGCGGCCCTTGGTTCCCTTGCCGCTTTCGGGCATCCGCTGACCGTGCTTTCGAGCTTTCTGGCCGCGCCCATCACCACGCTGCATCCGCTCATCGCCGCAGGTTGGGTGGCCGGTCTTGTCCAGGCCTGGGTCAAGAAGCCCACGGTTTCGGACCTCGAAGACCTGCCCATGAGCGTCATGACGGTGAAGGGCTTCTGGATCAATCCGGTCAGCCGCATTTTGCTCGTTGTCATCTTCGCCAACCTGGGCGCGACCATCGGCGTCTTTGTCTCCGGAAGCTGGATCGCGAGCATGGTCTTCTAGGACGGTCGGTTTTTGACGGGGCCCGCGTCGGCCAGGTGAGCGCGAGAGGTGGCGATATATGCCATCCATATCCGAAGTTCGCAGCAAGACGGCTTGAGGCTGAGCTTCGCAAGATACACTCTGGCTGTCATTCCCGCGAAGGCGGAAATCCATCCGGCATGATTTCAGGTTGAAACAAATTGTTTTGAAACAACAAAAAAAGGGTGACCATTTCGGCCACCCTTTTTTGTTGTCGCTGCGCACAGGCCCCGGCGCTAGTAGGCACCGTCCTGGGCCAGTTCCTTTTCCGTGACCTTGTGGGCGAAGGTCCGGTAGAGCCAGAACTGGTAGGCCGCCACGATGGGGATGAAGACCAGCGTCACGCCCAGCATGATGGACAGGGTCAGAGTGCTGGAGGCCGCGTTGGTGATGGTGATGGAATAGTCCGGGGAGATGCTCGAAGGCAGCAGCGCCGGGTACAGCCCGACCACGCCGAAGAGCGTCAGGCCGGCGATGATGGCGGCGGACAGGCCCCAGGCGGCCCACCACTGCTCCTTGCCGATCTGCTGGCGCAGCAGAACGAGCGCCAGGATCGGAATCACCAGCAGGACGAGCATCAGCGGGTTCAGCAGGTAGTTGGACAGCAGGTTGGTGTAGATGGCGGTCAGGACCACGAAGACACCGATGAGTGCCACCAGCACGGGCCAGAGCTTGCGGGTCAGTTTGGCTGCGCGTTGATGCAGGTCGCCTTCGCTTTTGATCGTCAGCCACAGGGCTCCGTGCATGACGAAGAGCAGCACGAAGAGCACTCCTCCGGCCAGGCCGTAGGGATTCAGGAGCGTCAGCAGGTTGCCCTGGAAGACGCCATTTTCATCTAGAGGCAGGCCCATGAAGATGTTGGCGAAGGCCACGCCCAGAAGCAGCGCGGGCACGAAGCTGCCGATGGTGGCGCCCCAGTCCCAGACCTTGCGCCAGGCCGGGCTGTCGACCTGGTGCCTAAACTCCAGGGAGACGCCGCGGACGATGAGGGCGAAGAGCAGCAGCATGAGCGGCGTGTAGAGGCCGCTGAACATGACCGCGTAGGCCTTGGGAAACGCGGCGAAAGTCACGCCGCCGGCGGTGATCAGCCAGACTTCGTTGCCGTCCCAGAAGGGACCCATGGCGTTGAACATTACCCTGCGGTCCGTGTCGGATTTGCCGAGGAACGGGACAAGGGTTCCGATGCCAAGGTCGTATCCGTCCAGCACGAAATAAACAGCCCAGAGCACACCCCAGAGTAGGAACCATATGGTTTCAAGCATGTATCAATCCTCCTTGTGATCCGAACGGTTTATGCCTCGGCCGGGCCTTTCTTGGCGAACTTGAAGAGCAGGTAGATGTCCACTGCGCCCAGCAGCGCGTAGAGCAGGGTCAGCGCCACCAGGGAGAAGGCCACCTGGGAAGTCACGATGGGCGAGACCGCGTCGGCGGTTTTCATGAGCCCGTAGACGATCCATGGTTGACGTCCCACCTCGGCCACTACCCAGCCCGCCTCGATGGCGAGATAGGGGAGCGGGATGGCGAAGATCATGGCTTTGAGCAGGCGCGGCGTTTCGGTCAGCTTGTTGCGGCGCAGAAAGGCCCAGATGCAGAGGATGGGCAGGAGCGTGCCGAGGCCGACCATGACCCTGAAGGAGAGAAAGGTCAGCATGACGGGCGGGCGCTCGTCCGCCGGCCAGTCCTTCAGGCCCTGGACGGGAGTGTTGAAGGAACCGTGAGCCAGAAAGGACAGAGCGCCGGGGATGCCGAAGAGTTCGATGGCGTTCTTCTCGTTTTTCTCGTCCGGCACGACCAGCAGATACATGGGCGCGTTTTCATGGGTTTCCCACAGGGATTCCATGGCCGCGAGTTTGGCGGGCTGGATCTTGCCGACTTCCTGGGCGTGATGATGACCCTGGACCGCGACCAGCACCGAGAAGACAAGGGCGAAGATCATGCCCATCTTGAAGGAGCGGGTGAAGAAGTCGATGTTCTGTTTTTTGAGCAGATGGTAGGCGGAGACGCCCATGACGAA
Source organism: Desulfomicrobium apsheronum (assembly GCF_900114115.1). NCBI lineage: Bacteria > Pseudomonadati > Thermodesulfobacteriota > Desulfovibrionia > Desulfovibrionales > Desulfomicrobiaceae > Desulfomicrobium > Desulfomicrobium apsheronum. The sequence continues at coordinate 12,766 of NZ_FORX01000006.1, forward strand.
AAATCCGGCCAGGGTGAAGGCGCCGCTCAGAGTATGTACGTACTGCTGCCAGCCAAAGGGGTTCAGGAGCACGTGGAAGAAATTGTCCAGTTCGGCGCGTCCGTTTCTGAGCACATAGCCAACGGGGTTCTGCATGAAGGCGTTGGCCAGGAGAATCCAGGCCGCCGAGAGGTTGGAGGCGATGGCCACCAGCCAGATACAGGCCGCGTGCATCTTGGGGGACAGGATGTTCCAGCCGAAGATCCAGGCGCCAAGAAATGTCGATTCCAGAAAAAAGGATGTGGTGGCCTCGATGGCCAGAAGAGATCCGAAAATGTCTCCGACGTATTCGGAATAGCGGGACCAGTTGGTGCCGAATTGAAATTCGAGCGTGATTCCCGTGACCACGCCGAGCACGAAATTGATGACAAAGAGTTTGCCCCAGAATTTGGTCATCCGTTTGTACGTCTCGTCGCCGGTCCGTACGTATTTGGTTTCCATGATGGCTACCAGAATGGACAGGCCCAGGGTCAGCGGGACGAAGATGAAATGAAACATGGTAGCCATGGCGAACTGAAGCCTGGATAACATGAGCACATCCATAGTGAGTCTCCTTTAGTTTTGTGCGGGTACGTGGCCCGTGATCCGGCAGACGGCTTCCGCGGCCAGGATGGCCAGGGTCACTTCCTGAAGTTCGCGGTCGCGGTACAATTCAAGGACCGATTGGTCCTGGCTCATGGCTTTAAGTTTCGGCAGCGCCGCGGTCAGGCCCAACAGGCCGCAGGCCCAGGCCGCAAGGCCCCGGATGACCGTGTCGCAGTCTTCCAGGGCGCAGAGCAGATCGGGCTCGGCCTTCGCCGCGAGGTCTGGCCGGACCTGCGCCAGCCGTCCCACGCCCCAGACGGCCCCACGGCGCAGGGGGGCGTGTTCCAGATAGCAGTCCGGACGGCAGTGGTCCTCGTGGATGTAGGCCAGGAGGTGATTGTGGTATTCGGAAGCGATCAGTGGGCTTGCGGTCATGATTTCGGCCATGGCTTCCGGCGCGCCCCAGCCGATGCCTCCGGATTCGTCGTTGAGGCTCCAGATGAAGCGGCGCATGACTACGCGCGCCTTTTCCGGAGTCTTCTCGGCCAGGGCCGCGATGACGATTCCAAACCCCGTGACCGCGCGCCAGCGGACCAGCGGCGCAGGGTTGCACAGCGCCGAAAAAAGCGGCGCCACGGCCTGCTGCCCGAGTTCCGCGAGACCGCCAAGCCCAGCCTCCCAGCCATCGGTGGCCAGGAGGTCCAGGACTTGGCGTTTTATTTCCCTGCTGCGTGCCATGGTGCGGGTCTTAGGCCTCGGCTTCCACTTTGGCCACGATGGCCTTGCCGACCTGGCGTCCCAGTTCCTTGCACTCGGCCAGCTTGGCGTGATCCGGCACGTTCTTGCACTTCACGCCGGGCTCGACGACCTCGATCTTGGCCGATTTGAGCCACTCGGTCAGGATGTTCAGGGATTCGCCGCTCCAACCGAAGGATGCGAAGGCCGCGCCGACGCGTCCAAGGGGCTTCAGGCCTTTCATGTAGGTCAGAAAGTCCGCCATCAGCGGCATGATTCCGTTGTTGTGGGTCGGGGAGCCGCAGATGATGCCGGTGGCATCGGCCAGGGCGCCCATGACGTCGGAGTGGTGGTACTGTTTGAGGTACATGATCCTGACCGCGACCCCTTCTTCCATGAGTCCTTCGGCGATGGCCTTGGCCATCTTCTCCGTGGAATGCCACATGGTGTCAAAGACGATGACGGCCTTCTTGTTCGGCTTCTGCTCGGCGTAGTCGCGGTAGGCCTGGAGGATCAGCGGCACGTTGGAGCGCCAGATGATGCCGTGGTCCGGTGCGATCATGTCGATCTCAAGGCCCAGCTTGGCCACATCGTCGAGCACCGCGATGACCCGGGGCGAAAAGGGCAGGACGATGTTGAAGTAGTAGTGGGAGGCCTCTGCCATGAGCATGGCCAGATCGATTTCGTCGTCGAAGCGTTCGCTGGAGGCGATGTTCTGCCCGAAAGCGTCGTTGGAGATGAGCAGCTTCTCTTCGGGGATATAGGAGAACATGGAGTCCGGCCAGTGCAGCATGCGTGTCTCCATGAACTGCACCGTGCGTTTGCCGAGGCTGATGGAGTCGCCGGTCTGGACCGGATGGTAGGGCCAGTCGGGTTGGTGGTAATGGTCGAGGAGCATGCGATGCCCAATTTTGGAGCAGAAGACTTTCTCGGGCTGGATCTTCTCCATCAGGAAGGGCATGGCCCCGGAGTGGTCGGGTTCGATGTGGTTGCAGACGATGTAGTCGATCTTTTCCAGCGGGATGATGGACCGGATCTGGTGGTACAGGTCCATCTGAAATTTGGCCGGAACGGAGTCGAATAGGGTGATCTTGTCGTCGATGACCAGATACGCGTTATATGTCGTTCCCTGGGGAGATTTGGAGTATCCGTGGAAATCATGGATGTTCCAGTCCACGACTCCGACCCAGTAGATGTCTTTCTTGATTTCGGTGACAGGCATTGGGGATTGTCCTTACAACGTGATGACCCCGCCCGGGGCGGGGAGTTGAGCGTATAAAAAAACAAGGCCAGCCCGGATCGCACGGGCTGGCCTTGGTAAATCAATCTTCCTTGGCGAAATCTTCCTTGCCGGCTCCGCAGATGGGACAGGTCCAATCATCAGGGACGTCTTCGAACTTGGTTCCGGGGGCGACTCCGTTGTCCGGGTCGCCGGCGGCCGGGTCGTAAACATAGCCACAGAGCGTGCAAACGTATTTATCCATGCTGGGTATCTCCTTTTAGTTTTCGATTTTCCAGTGTCCGTGCAGGTTGCAATATTCGCGGGCCGTGACCTTTTCCGCGGTGATGCAGAATTCGGCTTCAGGGGCCTGGCCGGGGCTCAGGTACTGACGGTAGACCTTGCCGTCGGCGACAAGCTCGATCCACTCTATATAATGAGCGTCGATCATGGGATGGGCGACTTCGCCGACCACGACCTTGTAGCCGGTGGCGGTTTTGTGGATCACGGGAACATGTTTTTCCCGGGCCGCGTCCACGGTTCCCTCAACCTGAAGCTTCATGTCCTCACCACAGCAGACCAGGGCTCCGTCGCCGCCATGCATCACTTCAACGATATTGCCGCACAGGTCACATTTGTACACTTCGAGTCTTTGAGCCATTTCTTCCTCCATGTTCGTGGTGTGAATTTACCCGAACACTTACCACGGAACGGCTGAGTGTTCCAGTGATTTTGATAATTGGGACATGTTCGCCGCTAATGGACTATTGCGCCAGCTTTTTTCCCGCCTGGCACTGGGGGCAAATCCCCGAAAATTCCAGGCTTACGCCGGTGATCTGGAAGTCCGTGCCAAGTCCCTGCTCGATTCCCGTGATGTCTGGAGCGTCGAAGATGTCCCCCACCTTTCCGCATGCTTCGCAGCGGATATGGTGATGGGGGGAGACGTCGCCGTCAAAACGCTTCTGTCCGGCTGCGTTTTCCAGCTTGCGCACCAGACCGAGCGAACTGAGCACTTCAAGATTGCGATACACGGTGCCCAGGCTGATGCGAGGCATCTTCTGGCGCACCATGCCGTAGATCTCGTCGGCAGTGGGGTGGGTGGTCACTGATTTGAGCTCTTCCAGGATGATCCTGCGTTGATTGGTCAGACGCATGTCTTTGCCCAATAGTTCTTTCATGTCGGTACCTCTGTCAAACTTTGATAATTGTTCCTATTAAAAATAAGGACCGGCGTCAACAAAAAGGCGGGGTTGGTTCAGGCCGGGAAGGAAGAAAGCAGATCCAGGATCAGTTTCTCCGAGACGTCTTTCATGCAGGCGTTGCCAAGCGAGCATGCATCCTGGCCGTGCAGGGAGCAGGGGGCCTTGGGGCAGGGGCTTTGATGGACAACGTCGTGTGGGCCTGAAGGGTAGAAACCCCATTCCTTTGTGGTCGGTCCGAACAGTGCGACGACGGGCGTGTTCACGGCCGTGGCCAGATGCATGGGGCCGGAGTCTCCAGTGACCAGGACTCGGCACAGGGACAGCAGGGCCGAGGTGGCGCGCAGATCTGTGGCGTTGGTCAGGTCATGCGGAGCCTGTGGATACAGGGGGCGCTCATGGCGGCCGAGGATGAGCACCTGCTCTCCCTGGGTTTTAAGGTTCCGGATCAGATTTCGCCACACTTCGGGGCGCGGGGTCTTGGCCGGGTGGGTGGCGTAGGGATGGATGGCGACGGGCCGGGTCAATCCCAGACGTGAAAGCGTTTCACGGGCCACGGCTTTTTCATTCTCGGCAAGGAAGATGCGGGGCTTCAGCGCATCCGCGTCCACGACCTCTGGGTCCAGAGCCATGCAGTAGCGCTGGGGAACATTGAGGCGGCGGAGCCTGGTGGCGAAGACGGGGTGCCGGGTGGCCAGAAACAGTCGTCTCTCCAGGGAGAATTTGCGGTAGGAGCGCGTGGGTCCTGGCCAGAACGAGCGCAGCAGCAAGGTACGCAGGTTGGCGTGCAGGTCGATGAGCGGCAGTCGGCCAAATTCCTTGGCCAGCCCACGGCAGAACCTGATCCAGCTTGCGCCGTGCAGGTCTTCTTCACGAACGCCGATGATCCCGGTCACGGCCGGGTGGTTGTCGAAGACGGGAGCCAGGGCCGGTTTGGTCAGCACTTGAAAGGTCAATCCGGCCTGTTCATGCCAGTATGCGAGTACTCCCGTGGTCAGAATGGCGTCGCCAAGGGCGCTCAAGCGCACGGTCAGGCATTCCTGGTTGCTGAAGGGCAGGGACATGGGGGAGAGGCTCCTATCTTTGCGCGCAGAGGTCGGCGTAGACCTGCATGAGGGCAGCCGAGGTGCGCGAGATGTGAAAATTCCGGGCGTGGCGCTCGCCCCTGGCGATCATGTCCTGCCGCAGGGCGCTGTCCTGCAGGACCCTGGTCAGGGCCTGGGCCAATTCCGGTACGTCGCCCGGGGTTGTGTACAGGGCCGCGTCGCCGCCGGGTTCGGCAAAGCAGGAACCGGTGGAGGTGATGACCGGCACTTTGCTGTTCAGTGCCTCAAGGATGGGGATGCCGAAGCCTTCGCCTACCGAAGGATAGGCAAATGCCACGGCCTGCTGGTACAGGCCGGGCAGATCCGCGTCCGCGACCTGTCCCAGGAAATGGACCTGGCCGCCAAGGCCCGAGGCCAGCGCCTGGTCGCGCAGGGCCGTTTCCATGGGGCCCTTGCCGACGATGACCAGCTCCGGCCGGTCGGACCGGGGCAGTTGCGCCAGAGCGGAGATGAGCGTCTGGGCGCCCTTGCGGGGGATGAGGGAGCCGACAAAGAGGATGTAGCGCTCGGGCAGGCCGTGAATCCCGCGCAACCTGGCCGTCTCATCCGGACCTCTGGTGACGGAGAAGGCCGGAGAGCAGCTCTGGTAGGCGACACGGATACGCTCCCGGGGGATCTCGAAAATTTCGTGCACGTCGTCGGCGGTCTTTTGGCTGATGGCCACGATCATGTCCGCGCGCTGGCAGCTTTTTCTGTATTTGAGCGCGTAGAGCTGGCGGTCGATCCAGGGATAGAGGTGCGGGTGGGTCAGGAAGAGCAGGTCGTGCATGCTGACCACGGTGCGCGTGCGTGGTCCGAAAGAGGTCAGCGGAAGCTCGTGGGACAGTCCGTGGTAGATGTCCAGATCGTGACTGCGCGCCGCGCGGGGAATGCCCAGGCTACGCCACAGAGCCGGAAACATGCGCCCAAGCGGGCATGCTTCCTGCACATGCAGGCCGTGACCGGCGGGCAATGTGCAAAATGGTCCGGAAAGACGCTGCGTATATAATGTATAGCGGTGCTCTGGAAAATGCTCCGCCAGCCCGAAGATGGTGCTGCGGGCGTAGTTGCCGAGCCCGGTGGGGTTGTGGAAGAAGCGCTTGGCGTCAAATCCGATGTGCATGCACATGTTCCTTTTTTTGCACAAGATGCTCCAGATAGCGGCCAAGGTCGCTTGCCAGCCAGGTCGGCCGGCCCGGTCCGGGGGCGCAGCGCTGCAGCGGGGCTCCAGGTGCGTCGAGGCCAAGCTTCCGAGCGGCGTCAAGGCCATGTCCGGTCAGGACCAGCACCGTTTCGGCGCAGCCGATGGCCTGGCCGAAGCGGATGTCGGCGACCTTGTCTCCGATCATGACCGTTTTTTGGGGAGACAGACCGAAGTTCGCCGCCAGTTCCTGCCAGAGTCCGATACGCGGCTTGCGGCATCCGCATTCGTCCTCCGGAGAGTGGGGGCAGTGGGCGGCGCCGCCAAGGACGATGTCTTCGGCCAGCAGCAGGTCCACCAGACGCGCGTGCACCCGGCGGTAGTCGTCTTCGCTGAACAGCCCGCGTCCGATGCCGCTCTGGTTGCTGGCCAGGTAGAAGCGGCAGCCGAGCCCAGCCAGCCTGCGCATGGGGGCGGCCACGCCGGGAATCAGCGCGACCAGGGCGGGATCGCTCAGATAGTGCCGCTCTTCAATCAGGGTGCCGTCGCGGTCGAGGAGTATGGTGTCTATGTCTGTCATATTTGTCCTTGCCGAAGATGGGCTTTTTTGATCGGTAAGCGCAGCAAGGTCAAGAAAGGAAATGAATCGGTTCGGACCGCCGGTTTCCGGAGCGTCGGAGGTAAAAATTTTGTCCGACGAAATTGTTGACGAAACTGGTCTGGTTGTGGATATGCGCGTGCGAAACGGCACGCAAGGCGTCGTGACAGGTGGCGGCGGTTCGTGCTAGGAGCCGGGCCACAATGAAACCGGAGACTTTATGAGTACCGCAAAAAATCAGAAATGGGTCTACCTCGCCGCAGTCCTGCTCGTAGGGGTCGGGGTGGGCTATCTTCTCTTCAGTGGCCTGTCCCAAAATTCCGTTTATTTTCTCAATGTTTCCGAAGCGCTGGCCATGCCTGCGGAAAAGCTGTCCCAGGCGAGGCTTTTCGGCATGGTGGCGGAGCATGACGTGGATCATGACCCTTCGGCCATGGGCGTGTCCTTTTTCGCCCTGGACAAGGACGAGCCGAGCAAGGCCATTCGCGTCCATTACCGGGGCGCCGTGCCCGATACGTTCAAGCCCGGCGTCGAGGTCATCCTTGAAGGCTCCTTCACGGCCGACACACGGGTGTTCGAGGCCACCACGCTGCTGACCAAATGTCCATCCAAATACGAAAAGAATGACAAGGGCCAGATGCGTCCCCCTGGATTTGCAGGCTAGTCCCGGTTCGTTCAGTCTCTTTTGCAACCAGAACCTCCACGAGGATACCCCGCTTCATGCACGCCATCAGTTTTACCGCACTACTCTTGAGCATGCTGGCCGCCGTGGGCTTGACCGCGACCGCCGGGATGAAGGCCCTCAAAGACGATTTCGACACCGTAGCCCTGCTTGAAAAGGGGCAGATCCTGCTGACCCTCGTGGTTCTGGCAGTTTCCGCCGTCCTGGTGCAGGCTCTGGTGGTCCGCGATTTTTCCTACGTCTATGTCCGGGATTACACCGACACATTCCTGCCGCTCTTCTATGCCGTAACGGCATTCTGGGCCGGTCAGAACGGATCCTTCCTGTTCTGGTACCTGTGCGTGGCCGTCATGGGCTGGTGCATGATCTACACCCCAGGATATTCCCGGCTGGACAACAGGACCAAGGTTTTCTTCTGGATTCTCTTTTTCCTGATCGAGATCTTTTTCCTTTACGCCCTGACCGGTCCGAGCAACCCCTTCATGAAGCTCGACCCAGTTCCGGCGGAAGGCCGGGGGCTCAATCCGCTGTTGCAGAATCCGGGCATGATCTTTCATCCCCCGCTTCTTTTCCTGGGCTATGCCGGCTACACCATCCCATTTTGCCTGGCCCTGGCCTCCCGCCTCTCGGGCAACAGCCGCGAGTGGCTTGAATTGTGCCGCAACTGGAACATCGTGGCCTGGATATTCCTGACCTCGGGCATCATCCTTGGGGCCTGGTGGTCCTACATGGAGCTTGGCTGGGGCGGCTACTGGGCCTGGGACCCGGTCGAGAACGCGTCACTCATCCCCTGGCTGGCCGGGACCGCCTTCATCCACACCGCCATTGTCGGCCGCACTCGCAAATCGCTGCTGCGCACCAACGTGTTCATGGTCGCCCTGACCTTCCTGCTCTGCTTTTTCGCCACCTTCGTGGTCCGCAGCGGCATGATCGATTCCCTGCACGCCTTCGGCGGCAGCCGCATGGGTATCCCGCTTCTGGTATTCATGGTCGCCACGCTGTTGCTGACTCTCCATGTCTGCCTGGTCCAGCGTGAGGACGACTCCGCGCACATCGATGACTTCGCCAGTCGTCCGGGCATGCTCTTCCTGGCTTCCTGGCTCTTTTTGTGCATGGGCGGCATCGTCTTTCTGGGCGTGCTCTGGCCGGTCCTGAGCAGCATGTGGAGCGCCAATCCCGTGGGTCTTGACGCCGGCTTCTATAACAAGGTCTGCCTGCCGCTTTTTGCCGCGCTGGCCTTTATCATGTCCATCTGTCCTTGGTTTTCGCAAAAAAGCGGGATCAGCGACAAAGCGGCCCTGGGGCTGGTTCTGGGTGCCGGTGCGGGATCGGCGGTGATCATGTTCGTCATGGGCTACTCGCAGCCGCTGGCTCTTTTTTCGGCCGCCTCGGGATTCATGATGATCGTCTCCATTGCCCTGTATTTTGTCCGTAACAAGGGCGCGCGAGCCTTCCTGCCGTCTTTGGGCGCTTACGGAGTGCATCTGGGCGTGGCGCTGATGGTCGTCGGCGTGGCCTTTTCCGGGCCCTACAAGGTGGAGGCGGAGGCCGTACTGACCAAGGGACAGTCCATGACCGTGGGCTCTTACGAGGTCATGTTCCATGAACTGACCCACGATCACGACAATCCGGCCATGGACACCCACGCGGCCCTGTTGACCGTGACCCGGGGCGGCAAGACCGTGGGCAGCATGGCGCCTGAGAAGCGGCTGTATCGCAACTTCGAGCAGTCGACCTTTGCCGAAGTCTCGGTCATCCCGTCTCTGGGCGAGGAAATATACTCCACGCTGCTCGGTTTCGACGAAGAGGGCACGGTCAGCCTGAAGGTGAGCGTCAACCCGCTGGTCAACTGGATCTGGATCGGCGGCACCCTGTCCTGCCTGATCGCGTTTTTGTGCTGGAGAAAGATCGAGCGCCGATGATGAATTCAGGTTCCCTGCTGACCCTGCGCGGGGTCAGCCATTTTTTTGGCTCCCGGCTGATCTTCAAGGGGGTGTCCTGTGAACTGGCGCCGGGCAGCATAATGCTCGTGGCCGGACCCAACGGCGCGGGCAAGACCACCCTCCTGAAGATTATGGCCGGTCTGACACCGCCCCGGGCAGGCACCGTGGAGCGCACGGTCAAGGATCGGGCCATGGCCTTCATGGGGCATCAGACCTTTGTCTATCCGGCGCTTACGGCCCTGGGCAATCTCGAATTCTGGAACAGCGTCTACGGGCGCGGACTTGGCGATGCGGCCCTGCTCGGCCTTTTGGACCGGGTCGGCCTCAAGGGCTTCGCCCTGGAGTCAGCGGGCACGTTTTCGCGGGGCATGGCCCAGCGCCTGTCCCTGGCGCGAGTCCTTCTTGTCGAGCCTGCGCTTGTGTTTCTGGATGAACCTTCAACGGGGCTCGATACGGCGTCCCAGGCGTTGCTGCACGCCGAATTGGAGGCCGCAAGGACCAGGGGCGCGGGAATTGTCTGGATATCCCACGACCTGGATCGGGATCTGGGCCGTGCCGACACGGTCCTTTCGCTTGGTGGACGCGGCATGAGCTATTTCGGCCCGGCGCATGGGTTCGCCCCGGAGGGACCGTGATCGCATCTTCACTGGCCATCGCCCGCAAGGATCTGCGCCTGGCCTTCGCCGGGGGGCAGGGACCGGTGCAGGCGGTGCTGCTCGGACTCCTGCTGGTATTCATCTTCAGCCTTTCGGCTGCTCCGGGCGAGCATTTTTCTGCCCAGCAGGCCATGGCCATCTTCTGGCTGTGCAGCTCCTTCGGGGTGGTCCTGATTTTTTCCCTGCTTTTTCGTTTCGAGGAAGAGAACGACACGGCCACGGCCCTGCTCCTTTCCCCTCTGCCGGTGCAGGGACTGTGGCTGGGCAAGACCCTGGCGGGGCTTATTTTGCTTTTGCTGTGTCAGGTTTTCTTTTTTCCGGCGGCCCTTGTCTTCCTGGGCCTTGACCCCGGCGACAACCTGTCCGGGCTTGTGCTCATGGTGCTGGCCGTGGATGTCGGCCTGTGCGTGCTGGGCGGGCTCATCGGGGCCATGGGGCAGGGCCAGGGAGCCAAGGACGCGCTTTTGACCATCATCGTTTTTCCGTTGCAGGTGCCGCTGCTGCTCGGCGGAATCCGTATCGGGGTCGGGCTGATGCAGGGCACGGCAATGGCCGGAGTCTCGGATTGGTTCGGACTTGTCTTGGCGTTCGACGCAGTTTTTGCGGGCGCGGCACTTTTTCTGTTCCCTCATGTCTTCAGAGGGGAATAAAGGGACGAACATGTTTCGCATCTATCCAAAAATACTCATGATTCTTGCCTGCATCAGCATGGCGCTGATGGCGATCGGACAATACGCCATCTGGTTCCATGCCCCCGAGGAAATGACCATGGGGCTGGTGCAGAAGATCTTCTATTTCCACTTGCCCCTGGCGTGGTGGTCGTTTGTGGCCTTTTTCGGTGTGTGCGCTGCAAGCGTCATGGTGCTGTGGACCGGCCGGGAGCAATGGGACGTTCTGGCCGGAGTGCTGGCCGAGATCGGGGTGCTTTTCAGCGGACTGGCCCTGGTCACCGGCTCCCTCTGGGGCCGAGCGGCCTGGAATACATGGTGGACCTGGGACCCGCGTCTCTCGACGACGCTGGTGATGTGGTTCGTGTACGCCGGCTATCTTGTCCTGCGTTCCGCCGATGTGGGCGGGACCAAGGGCGCGAAGGTGCGGGCCGTGCTCGGGATCGTGGCTTTCTTGGATGTTCCGCTGGTTTTTTTGTCCGCCAGGCTTTGGCGGTCCATTCATCCGGCCGTGCTCGCTTCCAAGGGCGGGGGGCTTGAGCCGGAGATGTGGACGGCTGTGTGGATCAATGTCCTGGCCTGGGGGGCGATGTTTGGGACTCTTGTCCTGGCACGCTATCACGGCGCCGGTCTGAAGCGGCGCGTCGAGGCGGCCCTGATCGGCATTCAGGAAAAGACCTTGCAATAAGGGGAATAGGCATGAATTACCTTTTTATCGCCAATGTGTGCATCTGGCTGGGCGTGGGCGGCTACGTCCTGTTCCTGGCCCGGCAGCACAGTGTTTTGGAACGCCGCGTACGGCAACTGGAGATCATTGATGGAAACGAATAACGCTTTTCCCCAGGCTGCCCGGCGCCGGGCGCTTTTCTTCCTGCTGGCCTGCCTTGGCGTGATGCTCTTCGCGACGGTGAGCTTCAGGGTGGAGAACCCTTCCATCGTGCAGCATGAAGAACCCCGGGGGATGCCCGGCGGCGGGGGCATGGAACAGATGGGTGGAGACATGGCCGCTGTTTCCGCCATGATGAAGAAATTGCAGGAAAATCCAGAGGATGTCCAAGCCATGCGCGCCCTTGGCATGTCTTTCATGGACATGCAGGCCTGGGATAGAGCGATATCTTTTTGGGACATGCTCCTTGAACGGGACGGGAATGACGTCATGGCCCTCAACCAGAAGGGCTTCTGCCTGTTCGAACTGGAGAAATACGCCGAGGCCGCAGAACTTTTCGAGCGCATGCTGACCATCGAGCAGAAGAATTTTCACGCTCACTACAATCTGGGCGTCATCTACAAGCATTATTTGTCGGAGTCCGACAAGGCCGCCGCTCATTTTCAGGCCGTCATCGATGCCGCCCCCGATGATCCCGCCCTGATCGAAAACGCCAAGCGGGAACTCGAAAGCAAGTAATCGCCGCGCTCCTGTTTGACACCTCCAAGGGGCTAATGGTAATAGCCCTCGATTCCGCAAGCTTTAGTGGCCCGCCATGGCGGGCCATGAATCATATCCTAAACTTGAACATTGTGGAGGAACTGATGAAACGTTTTTCTGGTCTCGTGATCGCGGCGTGCCTGACTTTGCTGACCAGTACGGCATTTGGTGCCGATACCGTGAAGATCGGCGTGGCGGGAGCCCACACCGGCGATCTGGCCTCCTACGGCCTGCCGACAGTCAATGCCGCCAAGCTGGTGGCAAAGGACATCAATGCCAAGGGCGGCATCGACGGCAAGCAGATCGAACTTTTGATCCAGGACGAAGAGTGCAAGCCTGAAAAGGCGACCAACGCGGCCACAAAGCTCATTTCCGACGGTGCTGTAGTCGTGCTTGGGCACATCTGCTCCGGCGCCACCAAGGCTGCCCTGCCCATCTACACCGAAGCCAAGATCGTGACCATGTCCCCCTCGGCCACCAATCCTGAGTTGACCCAGAGCGGCCAGTACCCCACCTTTTTCCGCACCATCGCTTCCGATGACGCCCAGGCTATGCTTGGCGTCAACTTCGCCATCGACAAGCTGGGCGCCAAGAAGATCGCCGTCCTGCATGACAAGGGCGATTACGGCAAGGGTTATGCCGAGTACGCACAGAAGTTCATCCAGGAAGGCGGCAAGGCCGAAGTCGTTCTGTTCGAAGGCGTGACCCCCGGCGCGGTGGATTACTCCGCCGTTGTCCAGAAGGTTCGTCAGGCCGGCACGGACACCGTCATGTTCGGCGGCTACCATCCTGAAGCCTCCAAGATTGTTTCCCAGCTGAAGAAGAAGCGCGTCAACGTGAAGTTCATCTCCGACGACGGCGTCAAGGACGACACCTTCATCAAGGTCGCGGGCGTCGATGCCGAAGGCGTGTACGCTTCCGGTCCCCAGGACGTCAGCGGCCTGGAAATGAACAAGGCCGCCAAGGCAGCCCACGTGGCGGAGTTCGGTTCCGAGCCCGGCGCGTTCTTTGATGCCGCCTATGCGGCCATGCAGGCCCTGGTCAACGCCATCGACAAGGCCGACTCCACCGATGCCGACAAGATCATGGAAATGCTTCGCACCGAGAACGTGGACACCACCGTCGGTACGATCAAGTTTGACGCCCGCGGCGATGCCGAAGGCGTTGGCTTCTCCATGTATCAGGTACAGGGCGGCGCTTACGTGGAATTGAAGTAGGCTCCCTCTTACAATGCAGCTTTAACCGAGGGACGGGCGATAAAGCCTGTCCCTCGGTTCTTTCAACAGCCCGGCAAGGAATGGTCCAGGGCCGGAGCAGACGGGGAATTATGGACTGGCAATATTTCACGGAACTTTTTTTGGGCGGATTGACCAGGGGGAGCATCTACGCTCTCATCGCCATCGGCTACACCATGGTTTACGGCATCATCGAGCTCATCAACTTCGCCCACGGCGAAGTTTACATGCTCGGCGCCTTCGTGGGCCTGATCATTGCCGGCGTGCTCGGGATCATGGGATTTCCCGCGCCTGCCATTCTGGTCATCGCCGGGGTGGTGGCGATCATCTACTGCGCTGGATACGGCTACACCATGGAGAAGATCGCCTACAAGCCTCTGCGCGGGGCCGGTCGCCTCTCTCCGCTCATTTCCGCCATCGGCATGTCCCTGTTCTTGCAGAACTACATCATCCTGGCCCAGACTTCCGACTTTCTGCCGTTTCCGCGCCTGATCCCGGATTTTGATTTCATCGAGCCCATCGCCCACGTTTTCGGATCCTCGGACCTCGTCATCGTTGTCACCAGCGCATTCTCCATGGCCGGCCTGACGGCGTTCATCAAGTACACCAAGATGGGCAAGGCCATGCGCGCCACGGCCCAGAACCGCAAGATGGCCATGCTGCTCGGAGTGGATGCGGACAAGGTCATCTCCATCACCTTCATCCTCGGTTCGTCCCTTGCCGCCCTCGGCGGCGTGCTCATCGCCTCGCATGTAGGCATGGTCAATTTCGCCATCGGATTTCTCGCAGGCATCAAGGCCTTCACGGCCGCTGTTCTGGGCGGCATCGGGTCCATCCCCGGCGCCATGCTCGGCGGTCTCTTTCTGGGTCTGTCCGAGAGTTTCGCCACTGGCTACATTTCAAGCGATTACGAAGACGTCTTCGCCTTCACCCTGCTGGTGGTCTTTCTGATCTTCCGGCCGTCGGGAATCATGGGCAAGGCCAAGGTGGAGAAGGTATGATCAGCGGACGCAAACGTATCGAAGGGCGGACACGATAATGAACGAGTTGAAAAAATCCATCATGGTCAGCCTGTGGTTCATGTTCCTGACCTTTCCCCTCATGGTTATCCGCGTCAATACCATTGAAAATACGGTGATTTGGCGCTGGGAGAACATGGCCTTGATAGGCATCGGCAGTTTTGTGCTGTCCTTTGTGTGGCGCTGGGCCATGCGGCGCAAGGAAGCCGGTGACGCAGTGGCGGCGTCCGGAGAAAAGAAGAGCGGCAAATTGGCGGAGCTGGCCAACAACCCGGCACTGACCAATTCGTTTCGAGCTTTTTTTCTGGTCGTCTTTCTGGTCACTCCCTGGCTTGTGACCACATACCAGACCAATATCCTCATTTCCTTTTTGCTTTACGTCGTGCTCGGGCTCGGCCTGAACATCATCGTCGGCGTGGCCGGCCTGCTGTTTCTCGGCCATGCGGCCTTCTACGCCATCGGCGCCTATTCCTACGCGCTCCTGAACCAGTATTTCGGTCTTGGCTTCTGGGTTGCACTGCCTCTGGGCGGCGTGATCGCGGCTTTGGCGGGCATCGCACTGGCCTTTCCGGTGCTGCGGCTACGCGGAGACTATCTGGCCATCGTCACCCTCGGTTTCGGCGAGATTGTGCGCCTGGTGCTTGAGAACTGGAGCGATCTGACGGGAGGTCCTTCGGGCATCTCGAACATTCCGCGCCCGGGCCTGTTTGACGCAAAGCTCTCGGTTGCAGATGCAAACATCTATATTTATTATATTGTGTTGGCTTTGGCCATCATCACCATCATCGCGGTGACCCGCCTCAAGGATTCGCGCATCGGTCGCGCCCTGCAGGCCCTGCGTGAAGATGAGATCGCTTGCGAGGCGATGGGCATCGACCGGGTCGGCGTGAAGGTCATGGCTTTTGGCCTGGGCACTGCCTGGGCCGGGTTCGCGGGAGTCATCTTCGCGGCCAAGACCACCTTCATCAACCCCGCGAGCTTTACCTTTTTCGAATCGGCCATCATTTTGTCCATTGTCGTTCTGGGCGGGATGGGTTCAAACCTCGGGGTCATCCTCGGTTCCGCCTTTCTGGTGCTCCTGCCGGAATATCTGCGCGCCTTTTCCGAGTATCGCATGATCCTTTTCGCCTCCGCCATGGTGCTCATGATGGTCTTTCGACCTCAGGGGCTCATTCCGGCCAAGGGGCGCTCCTACACGGTGGACGATCCTGAATTGAACGCGGCCAATGGAGGACGTATCTAGATGAAACCGGTACTCGACGTCACGGCTGTGTCCATGAATTTTGGAGGCTTGCGCGCTTTGAACGAAGTGCAGCTTGAGGTCCAGTCAGGAGAGATCGTCGCGCTCATCGGCCCCAACGGGGCGGGCAAGACCACCTTCTTCAACTGCATCACAAGCATCTACGAACCAACCGAAGGCGAAGTCTGGTTCACGCCCAGGAATGGGGCGCGGACCAAGGTCAATGGCCTCAAGCCCAATCTGGTCACGGAACTCGGCATGGCCCGGACCTTCCAGAATATCCGGCTTTTCAAGAACATGAGCGTGCTCGAAAACGTCATGATCGCCCGCCACTGCCGGACCAAGACCGGCATCTGGGGCGCGCTTCTGCGTTCGCCCAGTGTGCTCCGCGAGGAAAAGGAGATCGTGGATCGGAGCTATGAGCTGCTCAAGTATATGGGATTGCACAAGTTCTACAAGGAACTGGCCTGCAATCTGCCTTACGGAGCCCAGCGCCGCCTTGAAATCGCCCGTGCCCTGGCCACTGACCCGACGCTTCTGCTGCTTGATGAACCCGCAGCGGGCATGAACCCGCAGGAAACCGAGACGCTCAAGCATCTGGTTTTCAAGATCCGGGACGAGATGGACATGGCCATCCTGCTCATCGAACACGACATGAGCATGGTCATGAGCCTCTCGGGGCGCATTTACGTCATGGAGTACGGCTGTCTCATCGCCAGCGGCACTCCGTCCGAGATCAGCAGCGATCCTCGGGTCATCAAAGCCTACCTCGGGGAGGAAGCGCATGCTTGAGCTCAAGAACGTCTGCACATTCTATGGAAACATCCAGGCCCTGCACGGAATTTCCATGCACATCGACAAGGGGGAGATCGTTTCCCTGATCGGTGCCAACGGCGCAGGCAAGAGCACCACGCTCATGTCCATCTGCGGTGGGGTTCCGCCCCGAAGCGGCGAGATTCTGTTCGAGGGCCAGCCCATTCATCAGGTCAAGGCGGACCGGATCGTGCGCATGGGCATCTCGCAGGTGCCTGAAGGACGGCTCATATTCCCGGAAATGACGGTCATGGAGAACCTGGATCTGGGGGCCTTTCTGCGCAACGACAAGGTCGGCATCGCCCAGGATCTGGAATATGTCTTCACGCTCTTTCCCATTCTGGCCGAACGACGCAAGCAGCTCGGCGGCACCCTGTCCGGCGGCGAGCAGCAGATGCTGGCCATTTCCCGCGCGCTCATGGCACGGCCGAGGTTGTTGCTGCTGGACGAACCCTCGCTCGGCCTCGCGCCGATCATCATCGCTCAAATTTTCGACATCATTCGCAAGGTCAATGAATCGGGAACCACGGTTTTTCTGGTCGAGCAGAACGCCAATCAGGCGCTCAAGATCGCTCACAGGGCCTATGTCATGGAAAACGGCCGCATAACGCTTGAGGACTCGGGCGCGGCCCTGCTCTCCAATGAGGATGTCAAAAAGGCTTACCTGGGGATCTAGCCCCGAATTTTGAATTGTAACCCAATCCCCAGCATCGGGAGAGATGAAATATGGATAAATTTCTAGGCAAGGCGTTGACCTTCGACGATGTCCTGCTTGCTCCGGCGTACTCTGAAGTGACGCCGGATCAGGTCATTTTGAACACCAGACTGACTCCGGCCATTGAACTCAACATCCCCTTCTTGAGCGCGGCCATGGACACGGTCACGGAGTCGCGCATGGCTATTTCCCTGGCTCGGGCCGGGGGCATCGGCATCGTGCACAAGAACATGACCGTCGAGCAGCAGGCCCTTGAGGTCGTGAAGGTCAAGAAGTCGGAATCGGGCATGATTGTCGATCCGATTACCGTGGCCCCCGACGACACCGTCGGTCATGCGCTTGAGCTCATGCGCGACTACCGCATCTCCGGCCTGCCGGTGGTCCTTGGCGACCAGCTCGTGGGCATCGTCACCAATCGCGACGTGCGCTTCGTGACCGACATGTCCGCCAAGGTCAGTGAAGTCATGACCAGCAAGAGGCTTGTCACCGTGCCGGTGGGCATTTCCCTGGAAGACGCCAAGCGGCACCTGCATGACAATCGCATCGAGAAGCTTCTCGTGGTGGACGAAGGCAACAAGCTCAAAGGGCTTTTAACCATCAAGGACATCGACAAAGTCCGCAAGTATCCCAACGCCTGCAAGGACGAGATGGGACGCCTTCGTGTCGGTGCGGCCGTGGGTATCGGCACCGGACGTGCCGAACGCGTCGAGGCGCTGGTCAAAGCCGGCGCGGACGTGATCGTCCTGGATTCGGCCCATGGCCATTCCCGAAATATTCTGGACGCGGTCCGCGCGACCAAGACCGAGTGGCCGGATGTTCAGATCATCGCCGGCAACGTGGCTACCTACGAAGGGGCCAAGGCCCTCATCGCGGCGGGCGCCGATGCGGTGAAGGTGGGGATTGGGCCCGGCTCGATTTGCACCACGCGCATCGTGGCCGGTGTGGGTGTGCCGCAGATCACGGCCATCATGGAATGCGTACGGGCTTGCCGCGAAGAAGGCCGCTGCTGCATCGCCGATGGCGGTGTGAAATTCTCCGGTGACGTGGTCAAGGCTCTGGTCGCCGGAGCCGATACGGTCATGATGGGCTCCATGTTCGCTGGAACCGAGGAGAGCCCGGGCGAAAAGATTCTGTATCAGGGCCGCACCTACAAGATTTATCGCGGCATGGGTTCCATCGACGCCATGAAGGACGGCAGCAGCGATCGCTATTTCCAGGAAGGGTCGAAGAAGCTCGTTCCCGAGGGCATTGTCGGCCGGGTTCCCTACAAGGGCTCGGTGCTTGAGACCATCGATCAGCTTGTCGGCGGAGTGCGCTCCGGGATGGGCTATCTGGGCGCCAAGGACATCGAGACCATGCAGCAAAAGGCCCAGTTCGTGGAAATCTCTGCGGCCGGTCTGCGCGAAAGTCACGTTCACGACGTGATCATCACCAAGGAAGCGCCCAATTACAGGGTGGACGCGTACTGAAATTTTCGAGATCATAACCATCCGTGAAATCGGATGGAGGTAAAAATGGATATACAAGAAAAAGTCATCATTCTGGATTTCGGGTCCCAATACACCCAGCTCATCGCCAGGCGCACCCGTGAATCCGGTGTCTATTCCGAGATTCATCCCTGCAATATCGGCATAGACGAGCTCAAGGCCATGCAGCCCAGCGCCATCATCCTTTCCGGTGGTCCGGCCTCCGTGTCCAGCCCCGACTCTCCGGGCATTGATCCCTGTATCTTCGAGTGGGGCCTCCCGATCCTTGGTATTTGCTACGGCATGCAGCTCATGGCGCACATGCTCGGCGGCAAGGTCGCGCCTTCGCTTGACCGTGAATACGGCCGCAGCGATCTTTACTTCGAAGGACAATGCCCTTTGTGGCACACGGTCTCCGAGGCTGAGAAACTTACGGTCTGGATGTCCCACGGGGACCATGTCCTGGCCGTTCCTCCGGGTTTTTCGGTCACGGCCAAGACCCAGAACATCGAGATCGCGGCCATGGCCGACGTCAGCCGTAAGATGTATGCGCTGCAGTTCCATCCCGAGGTGGCGCACACCGAGCAGGGTGACGAGATCCTGCGCAATTTCCTATTCCATGTGGCGGATCTCAAATCCGTCTGGACCATGTCCTCGTTCGTGGATTCCATGCTCCAGGCGCTGCCGGAGCAGATCGGCGACGACAAGGTCGTGTGCGGTCTCTCAGGCGGCATCGATTCCACCGTTGTGGCGGTGCTTCTGAACAAGGCCATCGGCAAGAATCTGCATTGCATCTTTGTCGACAACGGCCTGCTGCGTGCGGGCGAGGGCGACGAGGTCATCGGCTACCTGCGCCAGCATTTCGATCTGAACCTGCATTACATCAAGGCGCAGGACAAATTCCTGTCCCGGCTTGAAGGGCTTGATGATCCCGAGCAGAAGCGCAAGATCATCGGCTACACCTTCATCGAGGTTTTCGAGGAAGAGGCCAAGAAAATTCCTGGGGTCAAGTATCTGGCCCAGGGCACGCTCTATCCCGACGTCATCGAATCCATCAGTTTCAAGGGTCCTTCCGCCGTGATCAAGAGTCATCACAACGTCGGCGGGTTGCCTGAAAAGATGGATTTCGCCCTGGTCGAACCCCTGCGCGAGTTGTTCAAGGACGAAGTGCGCAAGGTCGCCCAGGAACTGGGGCTACCTGATTTCATCGTGTGGCGCCACCCGTTCCCGGGTCCCGGCCTTGCCATCCGCGTCATCGGCGAGATTACAGACGAGCGTCTTGAAATTCTGCGTCAGGCCGACAAGATCGTGCAGCACGAGCTCATGGCTTCCAACTGGTACTACAAAGTCTGGCAGGGATTTGCCGTACTGCTGCCGCTGAAGACGGTTGGCGTCATGGGCGATGAGCGTACTTACGAACACGTCATCGCCCTGCGCATTGTCGATTCCATAGACGCCATGACCGCCGACTGGTCCAGGATCCCGACTGAAATCCTGGGGCGCATGTCGAGCAGGATCATCAACGAAGTAAAAGGGGTGAATCGCGTCGTGTACGACATTTCGTCCAAGCCGCCGAGCACCATAGAGTGGGAATAGCCGTCCAAAACACACCTCTCACGGAGATGAACCTATGTTTGGAATTGGGTCCACGGAACTTATAGTTATTCTCATTGTCGCCCTGATCGTCATCGGGCCGGCCAAGCTGCCTGAAATGGCCAAGTCCCTGGGCAAGGCCCTGGGCGAATTTCGGCGAGTCAGCACCGATGTGAAGCGGACCATCGAAATGGAAGCTGAGCAGTCCGAGCAGAAGGTGAAGACGGAGCAGGCCAAGAAGGAGCTTTTTCCTGAAACCGCAGCCACTGCCGAGCCTAAGGACGCGGCTGCTCCTGCTCCCGCCCAACCTGCCGAGCAACCCACCGTGCAGGCCACGGAGAACGAAAAGGACAAGGCATGAGCGAGGAGCGCACGGATCGGGACAGGATCGAAGACGAAGCCGGCGCTGAATCGGAAGGAACGTCTTCCCTGAATCAGGGCGAGGGTACGGCTGAAGGCCCCGCTCTGAACGATTCTTCCGACGAAGGGCACGCCCCCGGTGAGGACCTGACGGACGCCTTGGCTTCGGACGAAGCGGAGGATGGCACTTCCCGGCCGACGGAGGATTCGCCGTCGGAAGATTCGCCCACGGAAGATTCCGCCGACCCCGAGCCTCCCTTACCGGAGTCTCAGGACGCTGGGGACGCGGTCGAAAGCACTTCCGACATCGAGCCCAAGGGCGATGGTAGTGTCGCCGAGGCCAAGGCCGAGCCCGAAGAAGAGGAGCCCGTGCATGAGATGACGTTCACCGAGCACCTGAATGAGCTTCGGGTGCGTTTGGTGCGATGCATCATCGCGGCTTTCGTGGGCCTTCTGGTCTGTTACGCGTTTGCCGAGCAACTCTTCATGATGCTCATGCAGCCGCTTATCACGTTGCTCGAACCATCCGGCGGCTCGCTCATCTACACAGGTCTGCCCGAGGCCTTCTTCACCCACCTCAAGGTCGCGGCCATCGCCGGACTGTTCGTGGCCAGCCCGTACATTTTCTATCAGCTCTGGATGTTCATCGCTCCCGGTCTTTACGAAGGGGAGCGAAAATACATGATCCCCATAGCCTTGTGCTCGGCCCTTTGTTTTGTGGCCGGGGCTCTTTTCGGGTATTATGTGGTATTCCCGTTTGGTTTTCAGTTTTTTCTGGGTTATGCTTCGGATGTCATCAAGCCCATGCCCTCGGTCAGGGAGTATTTCAGCTTCTCGACCAGCATGCTTTTTGCGTTCGGGTTTATTTTCGAGTTGCCACTTTTCATGTTCTTCCTCTCGATCCTTGGGATCGTGACGCACCAGACCCTGCGCAAATATCGTAAGTTCGCCATATTGGGGAGCTTCGTCGTGGCAGCCGTGCTCACTCCGCCGGATGTTGTCTCCCAGTCGCTGATGGCCGGGCCGCTCTGCATTCTGTACGAAGTAGGCATCTGGGTAGCTTATGCGTTCGGCAAGAAGCGAAAAGAGTCCCCGGCGGAAGATGACGCGACGGCGGAAGCCAAGGGATAAAACCAAGGCCGGGCTTCAGAGCCCGGCCTTTTTTCACTGTAAGGAGACGTTATGCATCCTCGTACAGGCCGTATCGATCGAGAGACCCGGGAAACCCGGATTTCCGTGGTTGTGAATCTCGACGGAAAGGGTGTCTGCTCGGTGCAAACAGGGTTCGGATTCGCCGACCACATGCTTGATCTTTTGGGCCATTGGGCCGGTTTCGATCTTGAGATCTCCTGCAAGGGCGATCTGCATATAGATGCGCATCACTCCCTGGAGGACATCGGCTTGTGCCTCGGTAACGCCTTGAGCATGGCCCTTGGAGAGCGCCGGGGCATCGCCCGGGTAGGGTGCGCGAAGGTTCCCATGGACGAAGCCCTGACCGAGGTCTGTCTCGACCTTTCGGGACGGTCCTATCTGGTGTACGAGGAAAACGTCCTGCCGGCCGTTATCGCCGGAGAGGAAAAGGATCTGTGGCGTGAATTTCTGAAATCCCTGGCGTCCAAGGCGGGCATGAACCTGCACGTGCGCATGCTTTACGGACAAAACGGGCACCATCTGCTGGAATCGGTATTCAAGGGACTCGGCCTGGCTCTGCGTCAGGCCGTGCGCGTGGAACGCGAAGACGTGCTCAGCACCAAAGGAGGTCTCGACTCATGAGATACATCATTCCGGCTTTGCTCTTTTTATGCACGGCCTGCGCGGGCACCGCGCACTGGCCTGCCGTCGAGCCCAAGGCCACCCTGGCCGTGGCTCATTTTGTCCATGCGCAGCATGACTGGGAGCTCATGGCCGGCGTACTCCCGGATGAGGTTTCGGTTATTTCCGAAGAGGTATTGGACTCCCTGGACGACAAACTGGCCGCCATCCTGGATAAAAGCGAGGCGCGCACGGTGATGCATGCCGCCACGGTCAGACAGTGCGAGGAGATCGTGCAGGCCGGTAAGGAAAGACCACGCTTCGAGCCCCTTGACTACTGGAAGAACGTGGGAACCTGCATCAAGGCCGACTTTCTGCTCGTGCCCTTTGTTTCCCAATGGCAGGAGCGCGACGGCGGCGAATGGGGCGTGACCCGTCCGGCCAGCGTGACCCTGGATCTTTACCTGATCAACATGGCCACCAGTGAAGTGCGGCGCTATCATTTTGAAGAGGAGCAGCAGGGCTTGGCCGAAAATCTGCTCAAAGGCGGGCGTTTCTTCAAACGCAAGGGACGCTGGATCACGCCGCTTGAAATCGCGGCCGAAGCTTTGGAAGAAGGGACGAGGGTTCTTGGTTTATGAATATATTTCCGGCAGTTGACATAAAAGACGGCAAGTGCGTGCGCTTGCGGCAGGGTGTCGAGGATCAGGTCACGGTTTTTTCCGACGACCCGGTGGCCATGGCCCGGCAGTGGGTGGAGGCGGGCACCAGATGGCTGCACGTCATCGATCTCGATGGCGCGTTCAGCGGGACGCCGCGCAACATGGAACTGATTCGCGAGCTCTGTTCGGCGGTCTCCATCCCGGTACAGCTCGGCGGCGGCATTCGTAGCGTCGAGATCGCGGGCAAATATCTCGAAGCCGGGGTGACGCGCCTGATCATCGGCACCGTGGCGCTGGAAGATCCCGAATTGTTCAGCGAACTCTGCCAAACCTACCCAGGCCGCATCGGGGTTTCCCTGGACGCCCGCGATGGCAGGCTCAAGACCAAGGGCTGGGTCGAGGACGCAGACAAGACCGTGGCGGATGTCGTTCCCGAACTTGAGGCGGCGGGGGCCGCTTTTTTCATCTACACCGACATAAGCCGCGACGGGATGCAGTCCGGGGTGAACATCCCGGCTCTTGAAGCGCTGCTGGCCATGACGGACAAACCCGTGCTCATCGCCGGGGGCATCTCCACTCTTGAAGACGTGCAGGCCGTGCATCCCTTGCGCGAGAAAGGTCTGGCCGGAGTCATCACCGGCAAGGCGATCTATGCCGGGAGCCTTGATCTCAAGGCTGCCCTGGACTGGTTGGCGGCCCAGAACTAGCGTTTTCAGCCTTCAGATGACAAAAAACGCCCGGTCGGATGATCGGGCGTTCGTTTTTTTGTTGCAAAGTACGCGAGAATGATCAGAACGGTTTGTCGAAATCCTCGTTGTCCACGTCTGCGTACTCCATGTAGTCGGCGGCCGCTTTGAGGAACACGCCCATCGAATCACACAAGTTCTTGACGGCCATGCTGTAGGTCAACTTTTCCTCGGGGGTCTTGGCCTTGGCCATGGCCTTGAGGGTTCTCTCGATCTCCACTGACAGTTCGTCCATGAGTTTGTCGGAAATCACGTCAGACTCCTATTTCGTTCCGAAGATCTTGTCTCCGGCGTCGCCCAGGCCGGGCAGGATATATCCGTTTTCATTCAGGCGTTCGTCAACGGCCGCGACGTAGATGTCCACATCGGGGTGTGCTTCGGTGATCCGCTTCAGCCCTTCGGGAGCCGCGACCAGAAAAAGGCCGCGGATGCTGGTGCAGCCTGCGTTCTTCAGGCAGCGGATGGTGGCGTCGAGGGTTCCGCCCGTGGCGAGCATCGGGTCAAGGATGAGGGCCATGCGCTTGCCTATGTTCTTGGCCAGCTTCACGTAATATTCCACGGGCTGGAGAGTCTCTTCGTTGCGGTAGAAACCGACGACGCTGACCTTGGCGCCAGGAATCAGATCAAGAACGCCGTCCTGCATGCCGAGTCCGGCGCGCAGTATCGGCACGACGGTGATCTTCTTGCCCTTGATGACATCCACCTCGACGGGTCCGGCCCATCCTTGTGCGGTCTTTTTTTCTGTCTCCAGGTCCTTGGTGGCCTCGTATGTCAGCAGTCTGGCGACTTCGGAAGCGAGTTCCCGGAAATTCTTGGTACTGATGTCATGTTTGCGCATGAGTCCGAGCTTGTGCTTGATGAGTGGATGATCCGCCACGAATACTGCCATGTGAGTCTCTCCTTGCCATGGTCGAAAAGATTGGTGCGCTGGGCTGCTTGAAAAATGTGCCTCTTCCTATTCTTCCCCTCCGGTCCGGTCAAGACGACGTTTGGAGTCTTAAAATCCGCCACACCGGAGCGACGTACGGCGCCGGTCATTGAACCTGGGATTCGTATTTCGGGCGTTCCTGCGTGTCGCCAAATTTCAGGATTCGTCCTTGGGTCCACCCGGGCTGCGCAGGTGCAACGCCGAGCGGGCAATGAGATAGGCGCTGACCGGGGCGGTGGCGAAAAGAAAGAGGGTGATGAGCAGTTCGTGCAGGCTCAAGGCATGCTCCTGTCCGCTGAAATGCAGGACAGACGCGATCAGGATGCCGCCGACACCCAGCGTCGTGGCCTTGGTCGGCCCGTGCAGCCGGGTGAACAGGTCGGGCAGCCGGGCCAGTCCGATGGAGCCGATCAGGGCGAAAGCTCCGCCGATGAGCAGAAAGAGGGAGATGAGCGTTTCACTGAGCATGTTTGGCAACTCCTATTCGATGATGTCGCCGCGCAACAGGTACTTGCACAGGGCCACGGTTCCGATGAAGCCCATCATGGCGATGAGCAGGGCCGCCTCGAAATATTCGGTCAGGTTCTGGTGGATGCCCAGCAGGATCAAAAGGGCGATGGTGTTGATGGCCATGGTGTCCAGGGCCAGGATGCGGTCCGGAAGGGTCGGCCCGGCAAAGAGCCTCCAGAAATTGAGCGTCAGGGCGGCGGCTATGCAGAAAAAGGCCACCGTGATGGCAGTGGTCAGCATGGGAAGATCTCCTTCAGGGGCGCCTCGTAGCGCTGTTTGATGCGGTTCACGAGCAGGGCTTCATCATCGAGGTCCAGGACGTGAATGAGCAGGCTGCGCCGATCCTCCGTCACTTGCGCGGAAACAGTGCCCGGAGTGAGGGAGATGGTGTGGGCCAGCAGGGTGATGGCGAAATCGTTTTTCAGGTCCAGGGGCAGCCGGATGAACGCGGACCGCAGGTTTCCTGTCGGGCCGAGTATGAGGCGGGCCACCGTCAGGTTGGCGACGACGATGTCCCAGAAAAATACGGCCAGATAGACGATGAGGGTCAGCGGACGGCGCATGCACGGTTGATCGGGCCAGAACCTGATCGTGAACAGAGGGATGGTGACGGCGAGCAGCGCTCCGAGGACAATCTGCCCGGGAGCCGCCGAATTCACGAGCAGAAGCCAGATCAGCAGCAGGAACAGGCTGAACATGGGTTGCGGCAGCCATCTTTTCATGGGGTTCCCCTTCCGAGAACGGCGTTGACATAACTGTCCGGAGTCAGGAGCTGTCCGGCCGCCGCGTCGGTGTACGTGGTGACGGGGCCGGCCATGACAGACAGTGCCACGGCGGTCAGAATCAGCGTGGCGGCGGGTGCGAGCCGCGACCACGACACCGGGGGGCCGCAAAGAGGATCGCCCTGGGTCTTCCAGAAGAGTATGCTGCCGCATCGACCCAGCGCGATGATTCCTAAGAGGCTGCCGCCAAGGACGACACACCAGAGCCAGGCGGCAACCGGAGCCTGCGCGGCATTGAGGAGCAGCAGTTTGCCGATGAATCCGGACAGCGGGGGCAGCCCGGCGATGGCCATGGCGCCAAGGAGAAAAAGCGATCCCAGCAGGTTCGGGCGAGACATGGGCGGGCCCGGCTCAAGCACGTCCCCCGCCGGTCCGCGCTGGCGTGCCAGATGATCGGCGAGCAAAAAAAGTCCGGCGGTGACCAGGGTTGAGTGCGGCAGATAATAGAGGCTCGCGCTTATCCCAGCCGCGTTCCACAGGCCGATGCCTGCCAGCAGGCTGCCGACGGAGACGATGACCAGCCAGGCCAGGAGCACCCGCAGCCGCCTGCTGCCGAGGACGCACAGCGATCCGGCGGCCAGTGTCGCAAGGGCCACGGGAAAGAGCAGCCCTGCCGCTTCGGGAACGGGGCCGTGGTTTGTGAAGATGAGCGACTGGGTGCGCAGGATGGCATAGACGCCGACCTTGGTCATGATGGCGAATAGCGCTGCCACGGAAGGCAGTACGGCGGCGTAAAGACCGGGCAGCCACAGAAAGAGGGGCAGGATGGCTGCCTTGAGCCCGAACACGGCCAGAAGAAGCAGGCCTGCTGCGCCCAGCAGCGGGGCCTGATCCGGAGTGCTGCCGGCCACCTTGAGCGCGAGGTCAGCCATGTTCAGGGTGCCGCAGACTCCATAGATGGTGCCGAGGGCGATGAGGAAAAGACTTGAGCCAATCAGGTTCAGGACCACGTAGCGCAGCGCGTTTCGCGTACGCTCGGGGCCCAGGCCGTGCAGCGCCAGACAATAGGACGCGATGAGCAGTATTTCGAAGAAGACGAAAAGGTTGAAGAGGTCGCCGGTCAGGAATGCACCGTTCAAACCAAGGACCTGCAACGGGAAAATGACGTGAAAATCGCGTCCGAGCTGGTCGTCCCCGTTACAGGCATGGAGCAGGACGGGCAGGGTCAGGAATGCGGTCAGCACGAGCATGAGGGCGCTCAGCCTGTCGAGCACCAGGACAATGCCGAAGGGCGCGGGCCAGTTGCCGAGTTCGTATGTGTCGATGTGCCCGGTTTCGGCCCTGGCCAGCAAAAGCAGGGTCGCGGCGAGCAGCCCGCAGGCCGTCAGGATGGAAATCAGGCGCTGCGCGCCGATGCCTTTGCGCACCAGCAGAAGGTTTGTCATGCCGGCGGCCAACGGCAGGAGCAGGGGGATCATGATCAGATGGTTCATGGTTTTTCGTCCTCTCCGTCGACTTGGTCGGTGCCCAGCTCTCCAAGGGCGCGCAAGGCCAGGATGACCACGAAGGCGGTCATGCCGAAGCCGATGACGATGGCGGTCAGGACCAGCGCCTGGGGCAGGGGATCGGCCGTGGCTCCGATGCTTGTGGCCAGAGGCGGAGCGCCTGTAGTCAGGCGGCCGCTGAAGAAGAGGAAGAGGTTGACCGCGTAGGACATGAGCGAGAGCCCGAGAACCACGGAGAAGGTCCGGGCGCGCAGCGTCAGGTATGTTCCGCAGCCGACGAGTACGGCGATGATCAGGGCGGCGAGGGCTTCCATCAGCGTATCCTTGCGGGGCGGGTTTTGCGCCTGGTCAGTTTGCCCAGATTGGCCAGGATGAGCATGATCACACCGACGACGGTCAGGAAAACGCCCAGGTCGAAAAGCATGGCGCTGGCCAGTTCGAATTCTCCGACAATGGGCAGGCTGACATGGCCGAAGGTGGAGGTCAGGAAGGGATGGCCTGCAAGCAGACTGGCGGCTCCTGTCGCGGCGGCCACGAGCACGCCGACGGCGATGAGCGGATGGAAGGGCATCCGCCACTGCCGCTGGGTCCAGGCGGTGCCGTTGGCCATGTATTGCAGAATGAGAGCCACTGCCGTGACCAGGCCCGCGATGAAGCCTCCCCCGGGCGCATTGTGCCCGCGCAGGAACAGGAAGACCGAGACCAAAAGGGCGAGCGGCAGCAGGAATCGGGTCATCTGCGACAGGATGAGCGGATGCGGCTCGGCGGCCCAGGGGCGACCGTCCTGGTCGTGCTTCGGAATCGGCAGGCGCAGGTTGTCGAGCATGGCGAAGATACCGACGGCGGCCACGGCCAGGACTGTGACCTCGCCCAGGGTGTCGAAGCCGCGAAAATCCACCAGGATGACGTTGACCACATTGGCCCCGCCACCGCCGGGGATGCTCTGTTCCATGAAGAAGGTGGAGATGGAGTCAAGGGGGCGGGTCAGCATGCCCCAGGCCAGCAGTCCGCATCCGGCCCCGGTGCCCGTGGACAGGACAATATCCTTGAAACGTCCGGATGGGCGGGATCGCGGTTTGTGCCGCCGGGGAATGAAAAAGAGGGCCAGCAGCAGAAGCATTATGGTCACCACCTCGACGCTGAGCTGGGTCAGGGCCAGGTCCGGAGCGGAGAAACGCACGAAGACCAGGGCCACGAGCAGGCCGACCACGCTTAGGGCCATGATCGCGGACAGGCGATGCTCGTGCCAGAGCACGGTCAGCAGACCGGCGGACATGAGCAGCAGCGCGCCCATGAGAGACGGGGCATCGATGGGTGTGAGAGGGAGTGGGCCGGTGATGGCGGGACCGGCGAGGGGCAGAATCATGACCAGAGCCGCCACGCCCAGGAGCAGGGCCGCCGAGCGTTGCATGGAGCCGTTGTCCACGCCGTGCAGGAAGGCGCGTGCGCATCGGATCAGGGCGTCCTCGGCGGCATGGAAGAGGGCGGCCGCATCGGGAGCAAGGGGTAGGCGTTCGTGCAGGGCGAAGAGCTTGCGCCGCATTCCGTAGACGGCAAACCCGCCTCCAAGGGCGACGAGGCTCATCAGCAGCGGCGTGTTGAAGCCGTGCCAGACGGCCAGGCTGTATGGCGGCAATGCTTCGCCGGTCACGCTGGTCGCGGCCAGATCCAGCAGCGGACCCACGGTCAGGGCGGGCAGGATGCCCACCAGCAGGCACGCTCCGGCCAGGATCTCCACCGGAATCTTCATGAAGCGCGGCGGTTCGTGTGGCGGAAACCTGGGCAGATCGCGGGGCGCGCCGTTGAAGAAGACATCGTGAATGAAACGGGCGGAATAGGCCACGGCAAAGATTCCGGCCAGGGTCGCGGCGGCCGGGAGGACCATCCACGCGGGGCCGAGTAACTGGACGTGCAGGGTTTCGGCAAAAAACATCTCCTTGGACAGAAAGCCGTTCAGAAGCGGAACTCCGGCCATGGCCGCGGCCGCGATCATGGCCAGGGTCGCGGTGTGGGGCATGTATTTCCAGAGCCCGTTCAGGCGTCGCATGTCGCGGGTTCCGGTTTCGTGGTCAATGATGCCTGCGGCCATGAACAGTGAGGCCTTGAAGGTGGCGTGGTTGATGATGTGGAACACTCCGGCCACAGCAGCCAGCGGCGTGTCCAGTCCGAAGAGGAGCACGATGAGGCCGAGGTGGCTGATGGTCGAATAGGCCAGGAGTCCTTTCAGGTCATGCTGGAAGATGGCGGCATAGGCGCCCATGAGCAGCGTGGTCAGACCTACGCCGCTCACGGTGAAAAACCAGAGATCCGT
Source organism: Desulfomicrobium apsheronum (assembly GCF_900114115.1). Taxonomy (NCBI): domain Bacteria; kingdom Pseudomonadati; phylum Thermodesulfobacteriota; class Desulfovibrionia; order Desulfovibrionales; family Desulfomicrobiaceae; genus Desulfomicrobium; species Desulfomicrobium apsheronum. The sequence goes on from NZ_FORX01000006.1 coordinate 42,259, forward strand.
GCCTGACAGGACCGGGTAGAGTCTGGCCAGCAGGAAGACCCCGGCTTTGACCATGGTGGCCGAGTGCAGATAGGCGCTGATGGGTGTGGGCGCGGCCATGGCCCTTGGCAGCCAGAAATGGAACGGAAACTGCGCCGACTTGGTGAAAGCGCCGATCAGGATGAGTAGAAGCGCAGGAACGTAGAGCGAATGGGCTCGGATGTGGTCTCCTTGCGCCAGAATCTCGGAAATCCGGTATGTCCCGGCCATCTGCCCCAGGAGCAGGAATCCGGCCAGCAGGGCCAGACCGCCCGCGCCGGTGACGATCAGGGCCATGCGCGCGCCCTGTCTGGCGTCCGCGCGGTGCTGCCAGAAGCCGATGAGCAGGAAGGAGGAAAGCGAGGTCGACTCCCAGAAGATGAGCATCAGGATCAGGTTGTCCGACAGCGCCACGCCGAGCATGGAACTCATGAACACGAGCAGCAGCCCATAGAGGCGGCCCATGGGATCCTTTTCCGAGAGATAGTAGCGGGCATAGATGATGACCAGCAGCCCGATGCCCGGCACCAGCAGTGCAAACAAGGCGGCCAGGCCGTCCATGCGCAGGGACAGATCGAGTCCGATGCCGTGCAGCCAGTGCAGATGCATGGACGCAGGAGAGCCTTCAATGGCCTGGATGTGCAGGGCCAAGGCCAGCATCAGGGTGCATGCGGTGATAGCCATGGCCACCCAGGTGCAGACGTCGCGTCCGAAGCGAATGGTCATCGGCGGGAGCATGGCTCCCAGGAGTGGGAGCAGGATGAGAAGGAGAACGTTCATGCCTGAGCTTAGATGTTCAAAACGGACTGCGTCAACCAGACAGTGCAAAATAAAACATGTCAACCTGCGTCATTGTTTTGGGGAAATGGCGCGCAGGTTTTTCTGAGATGTTTTTTTGGTGTCGGACTGGATAAAAAACTGTTCAATCACAAAATAATTTCGTATTGAACCATGCACAAATTCTTATTCGTGAGGCTGCACTGCGGAAAATTTTTCAAGGAAGAATTGCCAGAGTTTGTCGATATTCATGCCGGAATGGCTGGAGATGAGCAGAGGTGGCTTTTCCGTTCCGAGGAGTCGTTGCCATGCGGTCTGATTTGCGCTCCGTACAGGTTGCTTGCATTTATCGGCCTTGGTCATCACGGGGAATACATCCATCCCTTGAGCCCTGATGTAGGTGATCAGCTCTATGTCGAGGGCCTGTGGCGGGAGGCGTGAATCAAGCAGGGCTACTACACCAAAGAGGCGAGGGTTGTTTTTCAAGTATCTGTTGATGAGCGTGGCCCATTTTTCACGTTCCGTTTTGGAGCAACGGGCATATCCGTATCCCGGAAGATCAACGAGATAGAATTCTTCCGGGCTGACCCTGTAAAAGTTCAGGCTGCGGGTTTTGCCGGGGGTGGAACTGATTTTCGCAAGATTTTTCCGGCCGGTGAGTTTGTTCAGCAGGGACGATTTTCCAACATTGGATCGTCCGGCAAGGGCGAGTTGAGGAAGCGGCATTTCTCCCAATTGATCGATGGTGTAGATTGTCTTTTCCAAAATTACGGTGCTGGGCATGAAACTACCATTTCCTGGGGCTAGGGTTCTTGACGAAATGCGTTTTGATCAGGCAGTGATAGAAAGAATTGTCTTGGTTATCAATAATTAATTGGAGGCATACTATGCGTGCGTTGCTCGTGCTCTTGAGCGCCGTCTTTATCTTTGGGGGGTGTTCCAAGGAAGTGAAGTTGGTTTCGGCCAATTCCGCCCAGGAACCCATCCGGGTTGAGGAACAAGCCACTGTCGAATTGCGTCTGAGTGAAATGGACCTGATCAAATACGTGGATGCCGACACCGGGATATGGACCGAGGCCAGGAACGCAGGTCTGGTCAAGGTCTTCAACAAGATCCTGAACAAGGACATAGTCATCGTGCCCGTGGCCGGGATGACCCCGCTTGGGCGCATGGACGGTGCTTTCACCCAGAGCGGTCTGCTCAATACCCAGGGAGATCCGGAAACCGGAGACCTGGTCCAGAGCTTTCTGATCTCGGCCAGTTTCGTGGGCGACCTGAGCCTTGGAGGCCAGATCATCTCGCTGGAAGAGGATCGCTATATCGCGGGCATGCATGACGTGCTCTATGCCATGCTCTATCAGACGACACCCGAATCCCTGCCGTCCTATGTGGCCATTGCCGAACCTGTCGGCGAACTCGGAACCAGCTTTTACCGCGTCATCGGCATGGCCGAAATCAAGCAGCTCATGCAGGACACCGTCGCGTTGCCCAAGGAGCAGGGCGGAGCTACGGGCGTGTTGTGCAACCTTGAGATCATCGTCAGCGACCGCGAGGTCGAGGCAGGCGATCGCATTTTTCTCATGAACGTCGATGTCGCCGCCCTGGATCCGGATGCCGTCATCGCCCAGGACGAGCCGGACACGGTTGTGGTCCTACCGCCGCATTCCGATACCGTGAGCGAGCCTTCGGAGCAGAAATAAGCCATGGAGCTCGTGGTCATAAACGGGCCCAATCTGGGTTTTCTGGGACAGCGGCAGCCGGAAATATACGGAACCGAAGGTATGGACGCGCTCCCGGGCCTGGTTGAAAGATTGCTCGGAGAAGACGCGGGACGCATTCGCCTGACGCTGTTTCAGTCCAATTCCGAGGGCGCACTCATCGATCGTCTGGAAGAGGCGTGGAAGATCAAGAGCGACGGAATCGTCCTCAATGCCGGGGCGTACACCCACACCAGCCTTGCCTTGGCCGATTGCCTTGCCTGGACCGGGCTTCCCTGCGTCGAGGTCCATCTGAGCAACGTGCACGCCCGTCAGTCCGCCATGCGGCACACAAGTCTCATCGCGCGGCACTGCATAGGGGCTATTGCCGGTTTCGGCATTATGAGCTATGCGCTCGCAGTCCAGGCGCTTTGGCAGCGTCTGGCCGTCCAGCCCTGAGGCTGCCGCCGGCAGGGACAAATCTATGGAGGAAGCAAGGCAAGCATGTTAGCTACGAGTGATTTCAAGAAAGGCAAGAAGATAGAGATTGACGGCGCACCGTGCGAGATTCTGGAGTGCAGTCATTACAAGCCGGGCAAGGGTGGTGCGTTCATGCGCACCAAGTACCGCAACCTGCTCACCGGATCGGTGGTCGAGCAGAATTTCCGTTCCGGGATCAAATTTCCCAAGCCGGATCTGGAAGTCCGGGAAATGCAGTACCTCTACAATGAAGGCGAAAGTTATGCCTTCATGGATATGACAACCTTCGAGCAGATTTCCGTTCCCCACGATCTCATCGGTGAAAAGGGCGGCTACCTGAAAGAGGCTCAGGCCTACAAGGTCATGCTGTATCAAGGTCGTCCGCTTGATCTGGAAATGTCAGGCTCCGTTATCCTGGAAGTGACCATGACCGATCCCGGCATGAAGGGCGACACGGTTACCGGCGCCTCCAAACCCGCGACCCTGGAGACGGGGATCGTGGTCAACGTCCCGCTTTTCGTCGAGATTGGAACCAAGATCAAGGTCAATACGGAAACGGGCGAATATCTCGGCCGCGAATAGATTGGTTGATCGACAGCATCCAAAAGGCCATGGAGAGCGCTCTGTGGCCTTTTGTTTTTGCAACTGTCCCAGTATGGAAAAAAACGCATGACTAAAGACGGCAACAAGCTCGTACGGGAAATTTGTGCGCTGGTCTTTGCCTGTTCACTGGCACTTGTGACCCTGGCCCTGTATTCCTTTTCTCCCGCCGACCCCGGATTCAACCATCAGGCCGTGGCCGGTCACAAGACGCAGAACCTGGTCGGCACCCTGGGCGCATACGTGGCCGGAGGACTGGTCGATCTGTGTGGCATGGCGGCATGGCTGTGGCCCGTTTTCTTCGCCTTGGCTGCGGCGATGCTCTTTTTTCCGAATTTTCGGCCGCACTGGCTGCGCTGGACCGGCGGCATCATGCTGGCGATCCTGATTCCGGTCTGGGCGCATTTCGCGGTCCTGCGCCTGGACCTGCCCGGATCGGGAATGATCGGCGGAGGTTTTGTCGGGCGGACCCTGTATGCGCTGCTGCAGCGCGTCTTCGGCAATTACGGCTTCGTCCTCGTTGCAGTCTGCCTTACCCTCATCGCGGGCAGGTTGCTTTTTGGCATGTCGTACCACGCTCTGATGGAAAAGTGCGCGGCCTGGCTGGCTCCGTTGCGGCGTCTGTTTCAAGGATTTCGGGCCTGGCGGGCCGAACGCTTCACGCAGGTCCCGGCCCCATCCTCCCCGCAGCCTCAGCGCTCTCCCGTCAAACCGCGCAAACCCGTAGATGAGACGCGCAGGGAAGAACCCCGGATCATTCCCAAGCCCCAGCCCAAGACTGCAAAACCGGCGACTCCCGTCCGGGCGCAAACTACCCAGGGCAGCCTGCCTCCCATAGATCTTCTGGCCCCGGTTCCGGCCTCGCGCATTTCGATCCCCAAGGCAGTCCTGGACCGTCAGTCCCAGGCCCTGACCGCCTGCTTCGCCGACTTCGGCATTCAGGGCGAGGTACAGGGCGTGCAGCCCGGACCGGTCATCACCATGTTCGAGTTCAAGCCCGCGCCGGGCGTCAAGGTCAGCCGCATCGCCAATATGAGCGATGATCTGGCCCTGGCCCTGAAAGCCCGGGCCGTGCGCATCGTGGCCCCGCTGCCCGGACGCGACACGGTGGGCATCGAGATCCCCAACGAACAACGCCAGATCGTCTATCTGCGTGAAATCCTCGATGACCCGGCCTTCGCCGACACCAAGGCCCAGCTGCCCCTGGCCCTGGGCATGGACATTCAGGGCGTGCCCAAAATCGCCGATCTGGCCAAGATGCCGCACATGCTGGTGGCCGGCGCCACCGGCGCGGGCAAGTCCGTATGCCTGAACTGCCTGCTCCTGAGCATCGTCTACAAGCACGACCCGGAGCACGTGAAACTGCTGCTGGTCGATCCCAAACGCATCGAACTGGCCGTCTACGGAACTCTTCCGCATCTGGTCCATCCCGTGGTCACGGACATGCATCTGGCCAAGAACGCGCTGGAATGGGCGGTCTATGAAATGGAGCAGCGCTACGAGGCCATGGCCAGAACGGGCGTGCGGCACATCACCACCTACAACCAGAAGCTTGCCGAAATGGGTGACGACCGCCCCGAGGACATGCGCGATCTCAAACCCTTCCCCTATCTGGTCATCGTGGTCGACGAGCTGGCCGACATGATGATGACGGCGGCCAAGGAAGTGGAAGGCAGCATCGTGCGTCTGGCACAGCTGGCGCGCGCTTCGGGCATTCATCTCATCCTGGCCACCCAGCGCCCTTCCGTGGACGTGGTGACCGGCATCATCAAGGCCAACTTTCCCTCGCGCATCGCCTTTCAGGTCAGCTCCAAACATGACTCGCGGACCATCCTCGACGGCATCGGCGCGGAATATCTCCTCGGACACGGCGACATGCTCTTCAAGCTCAGCGGCGGCAACATACAGCGCGTGCACGGCGCTTTCGTGGGCGATGACGAGATCGCACGCGTGGTCAAATACTGGGAGAAACAACGCCCGCAGCGTTTCGAGCTGGATTTTGCCGAGTGGAACACGGCAGGCGAGAGCGGAGGCGAAGGCAACGGCGGGTCCAGCGACGTGCTCGACGACCCCAAGTACGCCGAGGCCATCGATTTCGTCTCCGACCAGGGCCGGGCTTCCATCTCCATGATCCAGCGCCGTCTGCGCATCGGCTTCAACCGCGCGGCCCGCTTCATCGAACAGATGGAAATGGATGGCATCATCGGACCACAGGACGGCAGCAAGCCCCGACTGGTGCGCAAGAAGGATTAGGGGAGATGCCTCCGGCGGGCAGGGGACGCGTCCCCTGCACCCCATTTAAGGGGGGAAGGGGCGATATCGTTGACGAATTCCGCTTCGATTGAAGCTGCTGGGATCTTTAACGGACTTCCCGCATTGGCTCAAGCGTGTCGGCTCGGTTCGGACAAGGCCTGTCGGCTGTCTGACTGAGCCAGACATCGTTTGTTTCCCGGCCGTTTCGCGCACGGGGCAAGAAAAAGGGTAAGAGCTCAAGGCCGGGAAGCATTACGAGGTCGGCAAAGGAGTTCCGGCAGGCCTTGTCCGAACCGAGCCGACTCGCGTTTTTCGCATCCGGCGCAAAAGGGATGTCTCCGGCAGGCCTTGTCCGAATCGAGCTGACTCGCGTTTTTCAGGTGTGGCACGAAAACAATGTGCCCGAACCGAGCCGACACGCGCCTTCCGCATACGACGCGAAAGTGTTGTGCCTGTCAGGCTTCGTCCAGGAAGGTGAAACGTGGCTGCGTTTTTCCGTTCCGCTCGAGGAGTTCCGTGAACATGGACAGCGGGCGCACCCACAGGCCCGTGTCGTTGTAGAGTGGGCGGTACACCACCATGTCCTCAAGGCCCTCGCTGTGTCTGGCCACATCCAGGACCTCGTATTCTTCTCCCTTGAAATGCCGGTAACGACCGGGCAGCAGCAGGGTTTCGTTCTTGTCGCCGGAACTGGACATCGGTTTTTCCTTTGTTTCGGGGTTGAAAATTCATGCAGGCATTCAATGAATTTCTTCTTTGGCATCATGGAAGGGTGAATTCAAGGCTTGCCTTAGGCCCATGTGCGTGAGTAGAAGATTCCATCAATTTCAGGATGATGCTTGGCGAAGCCGGGCACGGTCGCTGGCCTTGGGCATGGAAGCCCGGACTGCCACGTTCGTGGCATGGAGAATTATTCCCCGTCTGATCTGGAGGGTTGATGGAACTTGATGTGGAAACCATGGTCGGCCGACTTGGAGAATCCCTGCTTCTTCAGGGAGCCCATATGGCCACGGCCGAGTCCTGCACCGGGGGGTTGCTCGCAAGCACCCTGACGGATGTGGCGGGAAGTTCGCGCTGGTTCGAAGGCGGAGTCGTGGCCTATGACAACCGCGTCAAGATGCGTCTGCTCGGCGTACCCGAAGAGATACTGATCCGCCATGGCGCAGTCAGTCAGGCTTGCGTTGAGAGCATGGTCAAGGGCGTGTGCGAGCTGATGAAGGTTCCCGTGGCCCTGGCCATCTCCGGCGTTGCCGGGCCGGGCGGCGGAACACCGGAGAAGCCGGTCGGACTGGTCTGGATGGCGTGGCGGATCAATCATCGGATCTGGAGCCGCGAATTCAGGTTTCAGGGCTCGCGCCGGGAGATCAAGCAGGCTAGCGTGCGCGAGGCTGTTTTGGGTCTGCTCTGATCATAAAAAACGGCGCTTCAGGTGAAGCGCCGAAAAAAACGGGAGAAATGGCACCGGAACCGGGCGTTAGTTCAGGTAGTCGCCGCGGTTGAACTTGAACTCTTCCGTGGTGGTCAGGATGTCCAGCTCTTCGACCATGGCCGCGAGCCCCTGACCGGAGGTTTGGGCCAGATCGCCCTTGACCTCCTGGATGTTTTGGCGAATGTCCGCGAGCAGATTGTAGCCTTCTCGCAGATTGCCGTTTTCCGAGCCGATGATTTGGGAATAATCTTCCCACTTGGAAAGCAGTGCATTCATCTTGTCCATGACCGTCTGCTCTGTTGGTTTTTGCAGCATGGCGGCCTGCAAGGCCTGATCAAGTCGAACCATGGGACCGGCCGCAGGCGCGGCATTGCTGGTCTGGGCGGTGGATTCCGATCCAAGTTCCTGGGCCAGGGCCTTTGCGAATCCTTCGCCTGGAGTGTTCCGGGCCGTGTTTTTTTGCTGGAGCTGCAGGGCAGCCAATTGATCCGGGGTGATTTTCATGGCCATCTCCTTCCTTTTTTCATCAGACCAAGCAAAGTCCCTGCCAAGACGAGCTTTGATTCCAACATATGAAAATTCATGAATTTTATTTGCAAGGGCCGGAAAGGTTTGCCGGGCGTCGCCGAATGCGCCCGTGCCATGCGTGTACCAGCCTCGCCGGAGCCCGGTCAATGCACGAAGGAGGGCGGGCCGCATGAGTCGGCAGCACGAGGTTGAAGTTCTTGAACTTGCGCGCGGCGGGCTGGTCATCTACCCGACGGAGACGTTTTACGCCCTTGGATGTCTGGCCACGGTGCACCAAGCCGTGGAGAAAATTATTTCGGCCAAGGGAAGGCCCGCGGACAAGCCTCTGCCGCTCATCGTCTCCGACTGGGAGATGGCGGAGCGCTTTTTGCGTCTGACCAACGCCGAAGAGGAGCTGGCCCGGAAATTCTGGCCGGGGCCGCTCTCCATCGTGGCCGAGGTCGATCCGAGAGTGAGTCCGCTTGCCAAGGACCACGCCGGTCGCTCGGCCGTGCGCATGTCCCCGCACGTCATTGCCGCGCGTCTCTGCCGTGAGGCCGGCGCGCCGCTGGTGTCTTCCAGCGCCAACCGCAGCGGCCGGCCGCCCGTGTGCAGGCCGGATGAGCTCGACCCGGAGCTTGTCAGAGATTCTGGGGCGCTGGTCATTGCATCCACTCCGTGGCCCGGTGGCGGATTGCCTTCCACGCTGGTGAAAATCGTGGGGACAAACTCCTTGCGCATCCTGCGAGCGGGAGCGATATCGGCCGAGGAGATAATAGCCGCTGGGTTTGAGGCGCTCTCTTAGTACAAAATTTTTTTTACCGGATGGGCTGCTTCGGGCTTTAAAGAATACGGGGTTTAAAAATTTGAATTTATTCGAGTGGACTGGGGCTTTAGATCTTGAAATAAAACTGTTTAATTTTAAGTATTTAAAGTTTTTATTAATAAAAATTGAAGTGAATTTCGTTTTGGCCCGACCTTTGCTAATTAGAAAATAACTTCCTCTTTTTGCCAAAATCGGCCCCCGAACCTCACGGTTCGGGGGCCGATTTTGTTTGATCTCCGAAAAATCACGCGCAGCCATGCTCGCGAGCGGGCTCATGCCGTGCTCCACGATCATTTTTGGTACCTGTCTTTTAAGGGCTATGCATTCGGGACAGAAATCCTCTGTCAATGCTGGGGGTTGCGCTTTTGAGCGCTGAACGTATCACTAATCCGGCAGATGATTTTCAGATGTTTTGAGTGCTTTTGTAACGATTTTGCGTAGCCAAGTTTAAGGCTTCAAGTCCCGGAAAAATGGTGCTAGGCAATTTTGAAGAGAATTGGCATAAGAAAGCTACGAGGATGCCATGCACAAAACCCGGTCATTCAGCTGCGCATGCACACGATGCGGCGCAGCGGTTGCGCAGAGAAATCCTTTCCCCACGGTGGATATTGTACTTTACCGCGACTCTCAGGGGATTCTGCTCATCGAGCGCGGCAACCCGCCACATGGATGGGCGTTGCCCGGAGGCTTCATCGATTGCGGGGAAAGCGCCGAACAGGCTGCCGTTCGCGAGGCGCTGGAAGAGACCGGCCTGGTAGTGCGCCTGACCGGGCTTCTTGGAGTCTATTCCGATCCGGACCGTGACCCGCGTTTTCACACCTTGAGTGTGGCCTACACGGCGGAATGCGATGACGACGCAATTCCGTGCGCCGGAGACGACGCCAGGAATGCCCGTTTCTTTCCCCTTGATGCGTTGCCGACCGATATTGCCTTTGATCACCGCAGAATCATTGCCGATTTTGCCAAGAAATTAAGCAGGAGCGCATGATCACACCGCCCCACGATATAGTTTTCCTGACTTCGGAAATTTATCCCTTCTCCAAGTCCGGAGGGTTGGCTGACGTCATGGGCATCCTGCCCCTGACCCTGTCCCGCATGGGGGTGCGCGTGGCCGTGATCACGCCCTTCTACGGCAGGCTTTCCACGGGACAATACCCCGTGCATCTGGTTCAGGAGGACTGTCCGGTGGGATACCCCTGGGCCGACACCACGGCCGACATCTATCTGGCCGACTATCACGGCCTGCCCGTCTATTTCATAGAACGCGGCGAATATTTCGACCGCCGTCAATACTACTGCACGCACAAGGGCGATTATTTCGACAACTGCGAGCGGTTCATCTTTTTCTGTCGCGCGGCCCTGGCCGCCATCAGGCATCTGAACATGGGTGCGCGCATCGTTCACGCCCAGGATTGGCACGCGGGCCTGGCCATGGCCTATCTGGCCTTCTGGCGGCGCGTCGATCCCTTCTGGGCGGGCGTGCGCACGGTCATGTCCATCCACAACCTGGCCTATCAGGGCCGTTTTTCCTATCGCCTCTTCGAGCAGTCAGGCTTGCCTCTGGAAGCCTGGAACATGGAGGGCGTGGAATTCTACAACAGCTTCAACCTGCTGAAGGCCGGGATCGCATACGCCGACAAGATCACCACGGTCAGTCCCAGCTATGCAGCGGAAATCATGACCCCGGAATTCGGCTGCGGCCTGGAGGGCATCCTGACCCGCCGCGCGGCCGATCTGGTCGGGATTTTGAACGGCGCGGACTACTCCATCTGGAGCCCCGAGAACGACCGGATCCTGGAGTGCACCTATTCGGCGGAAAAGCCTGAAGGCAAGGTGGACTGCAAGAAGCATCTCATGGGTCTGCTTGGATTGTCTCCCGAACTGACCGAGCGTCCGCTTCTGGGTTTCGTCGGACGCCTGCGTGGTCAGAAGGGTATCGACATCGTGCTCGAAATCATCCCCGAACTCATGGAGCTGGGCGTGGGGCTGGTGGTTCTGGGCGAGGGTCGCGCCGAGTTCGAGGCCATGCTGATGAGCGTCATGGAGGACTACCCGGGCAGGATCGCGGGAGTCATCGGGTATACGGAGGAGATGTCGCATCTCATCCAGGCCGGGGCGGACATCTTTCTCATGCCGTCACGCTACGAGCCTTGCGGTCTGACGCAGATGTACAGCCTGAGCTACGGCACTCCGCCCGTGGCCACTGCGGTGGGCGGCCTGCGAGACACAATAACCCCATATCCCCGCACCGGCGCCAATGGGTTCATTTTCGACGATCCCACGCCGGAGGCGCTTTTGGCCACGGTGCGCAAGGCGGTGCAGGTCTGGGAAGATCGGAGCGCCTGGAGAGAAGTTCAGGTGAGTGCCATGCAGACAAGGTTTTCCTGGGAACACTCCGCGCGCAAGTATATGGATGTCTACGCATCCCTGCACGGAGATCTTTTAGACACATGGAGGATGAGATGAGTATCGATAAGAAATATTTGAAGACGAAAAACATTTGCAAGGTTACCTTTCATCTGCCGGCCGGCGGCGCAGGTGGGGCGGCAACGGCGTTTCTGGTCGGGGAATTCAACGAATGGGCCATGCACTCGCTGCCCATGAAGAAGCTCAAAGACGGGTCTTTCAAGCTGACCATCGATCTGCCCATTGGAAATGCGTACCAGTTTCGCTACCTGCTCGACGATGATCGCTGGGAGAATGACTGGAGCGCGGATTCCTATTGCTACAGCGAATTCGGAAACTGCGAAAATTCCGTTGTCGAAGTGTAGCTGACACGCAGAAATCCTTACTCGATTATCGCTTGCGCATTGCTTTTTGAGCGCGAAGCCCGTAATTTCTGCCCCTGTTTTCATACATTTTCAGTACAAGGAGCAGACTATGGATGCGCAACAACCCGCCTATAAGGATATTGCGCCCCGTTTGCGGGGGCTGCGGGACGCCATGGATTTGAGCGAAGAGGATATGGCCGCGCAGCTGGGCGTGCCGGCCGCTGATGTCCTCGGCTACGAATCCGGAGAGCAGGAGATCCCGGTCAGTTATCTTTTCAACGTGGCCCAGGTGTTTCAGGTCGACCTGACCGTGCTCATGTCCGGTAAGGAAGCGCATCTGCACACCGCCTCCCTGGTCAAGAAGGGCAAGGGCATGAGCGTGGAACGGCGCAAGGACTACGACTACAAGAGTCTGGCCTACCGTTTCGTCGGCCGCAAGATGGAGCCCTTCGTCGTCACCGTCCCTCCCAAGGACAAACACGCCCTGACCTTCAACGAGCACCCCGGGCAGGAATTCATCCATGTCCTCTCAGGCAAGCTTGAAATCACCCTCGGCTCCACGGTCCATGTCATGGAACCTGGAGACAGCCTGTATTTCACCTCGCGTACTCCCCACGCCCTGCGTGGTCTGGACGGCCAACCGGCCGAGTTTCTGGATGTGATTATCTAGGGGGCGAGCCACAAGGTTCGTACCCCGCAAGCAGTCATCCCGAATCAATCCAACACCATCGGAGTACCCATGCATACAAAACTGCGTCCTTCGTCTTATGAAGAGTTCCAGGCATCTTTTTCCCTGACCATCCCGGACAAGTACAATTTCGCCTTCGACATGGTCGATGCAGCCGCCGCGGCGGACCCTGCGCGACTGGCCATGGTTCACGTGGACGACGCCGATGTGCGCCGCGAATACACCTTCGGCTATTTTTCCGAACAGTCGAGCCGTCTGGCGAGTGCGCTGCAGAGCCTCGGCATCGGGCGCGGCGACAAGGTCATGATCATCCTGCACCGCCGGGTGGAATTCTGGACCGTCATGCTCGCCCTGCACAAGCTCGGCGCGCTGGGCGTGCCGTCGCCTGCGCTCCTGACGGCCAAGGACATCACCTACCGGGTCAATTTTGCCTCCATCAAGGGCGCCATCGTCGACGAATCCGTGCGCGCCACGGTGGAAGCGGCCAAGCTTGACTGCCCGACGCTTGCCGTGCAGGTGCTGGCCGGCCTTGAGCAGCCCGAAGGCGATTGGCACAGTTTTTCTCAGATCGTCGCCGACGCGTCATCAGCCTTCCCCCGTCCGGCCGACGCGGCCTGCGGTGAAGACCCGGCGACCATATTTTTTTCTTCCGGCACCACAGGGCACCCGAAGATGGTGCTGCACAATTTTAACTACCCCTTCGGGCACATCATGACCGGCTCCTACTGGCACGACATTGAGCCCGGAAATTTGCACCTGACCCTGGCCGACACGGGCTGGGCCAAGTCCACCTGGGGCAAGTTCTATGGGCAGTGGCTGGCCGGAGGAGTGGTTTTCGTCTGGGATTTTCGGGGCAAGTTCGAGCCAGCCAGGCTGCTTCGGGTCATCGCCGACCACAAAGTTACCAATTTCTGCGCGCCGCCCACGGTCTATCGGTTCCTGATCCGCGAGGATCTGGACGCCTACGATCTTTCCGCGCTGCGTCATTGCACCACTGCGGGCGAACTTTTGAACGACAGCGTGTTCGAGACCTGGGTGGAGAAAATGGGCATGCCCATCTACGAAGGCTACGGACAGACCGAGACCACTCTGCAGATCGCCACCTTCCCGTTCATGAAGCCCAAGGCCGGATCCATCGGCAAGCCCTGCCCGGGCTGGGACATCCGGCTCCTGGACGAAAACGACGAGCCCTGCCCCCCCGGCGTTGAAGGGGAAATCTGCATCGGCATCGAGCCCACGCGGCCCGTGGGCCTCTTCTCCTGCTATCTGCAGGACGAGGCCAAGACCGCGAGCGTCATGAACGGAGGCTATTACCGCACCGGCGACAAGGCCTGGATGGACGAGGACGGCTACTTCTGGTTCCTCGGGCGCATCGATGACCTGATCAAGAGCTCGGGCTACCGCATCGGCCCTTTCGAGGTCGAAAGCGCGCTCATCACCCACCCCGCCGTGGTCGAAGCTGCCGTGACCGGCGTGCCCGACCCCGACCGTGGCCAGGCCGTCAAAGCCTCCGTGACCCTGGCCGCAGGCTACGAGCCCTCGCCGGAACTGACCAAGGAATTGCAGAACCACGTCAAGAAAGTGACTGCGCCCTACAAATACCCGCGCATCATCGACTACGTGAAGGAACTGCCCAAGACCATCAGCGGCAAGATCAAGCGCGCCGAGATCCGGGCCCGGGACGAGGCATAAAGAAAGGGGAGAAGGGAAAAGCGGGGCCCTGCCCCGCACCCCGCAAGGGGCGCGCCCCTTGACCCGGGTAGGGGGGATCGTTTTGAGGCCATGCGTGATGCGTGGCCTTTTTTTATTCGGAGGGGCTGGCAGGATGTTTTTGCGTTGCGAGGGCGTTTACGGAAGTGCCGTTACGGAAGTGTCGTAATCGGTGGACTTGGCCTCGTGAGGAGGGCGTCGATCTGGAGGCTGACTGGCCTTTATTTTGCTCAGGGGACAGCATGGCGTTATTTTCAGTCAAATTTCAGTCCGGACGATTTCGGGTGTGGCCATGAAAACGTGGATTTTCTATCCGCCGCTCAAGGCCATGTCCGGAGGGTGCATGGTGCTTTTGCAGATCGCCCGGCAGTTGCACGTCCTGGGCAGGCTGGGCGGTATTCTGTACTGGGACGAACCGCCGGGCGGGGCCGAGTGCGCGGGGTTGCCCTGGGTGCGGGCCAGCACGGCGGACATGGCGACCGGGGACACCTACGTGGTTCCCGAAGGCTGGCCCAATGCCCTGGTGCCGGGTCTGAAGCGCGGCTGCCGGACCCTGGTCTACTGCCAGAACTGGTCCTATCTATTTCATGGCCTGGAGGCGGGCGTGCACTGGCGGGATCTGCCCGTGGAGTTTCTGGCCGTGTCCGATCCCGTGGCCTGGCACATGGAGCAGGTGCTGGGCAGGAGGCCGCAGGTCATCCGCCCGGCTCTGGACATGGCGCTTTTTCATCCTCCGGCGTCAAAACCCGGCGGGTTGATGCGTATCGGCTTCATGCCCCGCAAGAACAAGGCCCTGGCCGAGCAGATCCGGCGCATCTTCGAGGAGCGCAACCCGCGCGTAAAGGTGGAATGGGTACCCATCCACGGTCTGGACCGGCCCGGGGTGGCCGGGGTGCTGCGTTCCTGTCACGTTTTCCTGGTCACGGGTTTTCCCGAAGGCTGCCCGCTCCCGCCCCTTGAAGCCATGGCCTGCGGCTGTCTGTGCGTGGGTTTTACCGGCTTTGGCGGGTGGGATTATATGCGGCAGATAGAGCCGGATGGATATGCGCCGCATGGCTATGCGCCGCGCGATGTGCCGTGGGGCGGCAACGGCTGGTGGTCGGCGGACGGTGACGTGCTGGGCGCGGCGCTGGGCCTTGAGCGGGCGGTGCAAGCCTTGTCCCTGAATCTGGACATTCCCGCCCGAATGGCCCGGACGGTCGGCGCCTATGGCAGTGACGCCCAAAAATGCGAGATAGTGGCCGCGTTGTCGGAGTCTGCAAATAACGGGCATACAATCCGATGAACCGATCTGTCCGCAAGCAGCCCAGAATTCTGCTCATTTCGGCAAAGCATTATCTCATGGCCGAACTGATCTGTGGCTGTCAGGCCCGGGGTCTTGAGCATGCCCATCGCATGGCAACGATCTGCGCGAACATGAATCGCCTGTTCGGGACTCCGGCATGAATCTTTACACCGTGATTCTGCACTATGGGCCTGCTGCGCGCACGAAACAGCTGCACTGGCAATTGATGGAGAGCGACCCCGCGCGGCGGGACAGGATTCTGGTTTTCGACAACGCCAGCCCCGAACCGTATGAAAACGCCTGGCTGCGGGCCGAGGAAAATCTGTACTGGGCCGGGGCGTTGGAGCGGGTCATGGGGCTTTTGGCGGCCAAGGGCGCTTCCCATGTCTGGTTTCTGAACAACGATGCGACCTTTGTTTCAAAGCCTCCGCTCATCGAGCGAACGTGTCTGCGCCTGGCCCGGGCAGAGCGTCTGGTCGGGCCGATAGGCGTGTATTCCCCGGCAGTGACGGCCAATCCGTACCATCCGCAGATGGTGGAACGGCCTGGAGGGCAGTTCAGGCAGGTGCGTTACGTGGACGGGATCGCGCCGCTGGTCAGCGTCGAATTCTGGAAACGGGCAGGGGGCGTTGATTTCGCGGGCAACCCGTACGGCTACGGTGTGGATGTCTGGTTTTCAAGCCGGACGCAGGAGACTGGATTTGCCTGCGTGGTAGATCATCAGGTCGTCATCCGGCACAAGTATCATTCCACCGCCCGCGAGGTGGAGGGGTTCATGGCCCGGGCGGCCGAGGCGGAGGCGGGGTATCTCGCGGAAAGATTTGGTTCGGATTACCGTGAACACGTGAAATTGATGGCCGGAGATTTCCGGGAAATCGATTGAGGCAGGTCATTATGGGACAGTATAAAGTTGCGATCATCATTCCCGTGTTCAACCAGTGGGCGCTTACGGCGGGCTGCCTGCGCAGCCTGCGAGAGCACACGCCGGACGAGGATGTGCAGGTCATCGTGGTCGACAACGGTTCCACGGACGAGACTGCTGGGGCATGCGGGATGCTCGGACAAGAATTGTTTGGGGAGCGTTTTGAGCATTTGCGCCTAGATGAAAACATAAATTTCGGACCGGGTTGCAACCTGGGGGCGAGTCGGGCGGATGCGGATTTTCTGTTTTTTTTGAATAATGACACGCTGTTGACCACGGGATGGCTGCCGCCGTTGTTGCGGGCGTTCGAGGTCAGGCCGGAGCTTGGTGCGGTGGGGCCGTTATTGCTCTATCCGGACCAGGATCGTGTCCAGCATCTGGGCGTCACCTTCACACCCACCAATCACGTCACGCATTTGTATCACAATTTTCCAAGCACGCACCCGGTTGTTCGACGTGAACGGAATCTGCAGGCCATCACCGGCGCCGCCCTCATGATCCCTGCCGGAGTTTTTGGGCAAGCGGGAAGGTTTTGGGAAGAGTACCGCAACGGTTACGAAGATCTGGATTTGTGCTGGAAGATTCGTTCACTTGGGCTGACGTTGCGTTGCGAGCCAGAAAGTCGGGTATACCACCTTACCAGCCAGACTCCGGGGCGTTTTAACGCGGAGAGTCATAATTCACAGGTGCTTGCCCGCCGCTGCCACGGGGCGTTTTACCCGGACATGCATCTGTTTGCACATGCGGACGGATATGAACTCCGGCTCACCTCGACCCTTACAGCGAACATCGTGTGCGTTCGTTCCGAAGGCGAAACAAAAGATTTTGGGATGGAGCGCCTTTGGGCGGAAGTTATTGCGGAACCTTTGTGGGAGGCAGGGTACGAACGCCTGTTGGATTTTTTCTTTAAACAAGGGATGTGGGAAGCTGCCTTGGATGTTCTCCAGTTGCAGCAGAGCTATTTCTCGACGGAAAAAGTGGTCACGGGTTTGGCTCGGGTAGCTAGCAGACTGGGTGATGCGGAATTGTTGACAAACTGTCGCAACACCTTTGAACAATTGCGTGAGGAGGCGGCTTCCAAGGACATCCCGAGAAAATTTATGGCCCTACAGCGCTGGGCGGAGAAAACTCGTGACGAAGTGCTGCTGGAAGTTTGTAGACGATTGTCTGCTCATCACCAGGCCAGGGGTGTATAGATTCGCGTGTACTGTTATCGCTTCAGCAAACCCTTGTAGAGTTCCAGATAGCGGTGCACGCCCTTTG
The DNA here is from genome assembly GCF_900114115.1 of Desulfomicrobium apsheronum. Classification (NCBI taxonomy): domain Bacteria; kingdom Pseudomonadati; phylum Thermodesulfobacteriota; class Desulfovibrionia; order Desulfovibrionales; family Desulfomicrobiaceae; genus Desulfomicrobium; species Desulfomicrobium apsheronum. The sequence goes on from NZ_FORX01000006.1 coordinate 59,485, forward strand.
AAAGTCCGAAACGGGCAAAAGCGTCCTTACGGGCCGCTCGCCCCATGGCTTTTCTTTGGTCTGGGTTAGAGATCAGATATTCCAACGCTTCAAACCATTCTTTCGGGTCGTCGCCGACCAGCATCCCCGTTTTTCCATGCTCCACGCTTTCGCGGTAGGGCTCCAGGTCCGAGAAAATTCCTGTCCGGGCGTGGGCGGAGTATTCCAACCATTTGATATTGCTTTTGCAGCGGTTGAACGCGTTGTCTGCCAGGGGAGCAAGCCCGATGTCGAAATGGATTTTGCCAAGGGATTTAAGGAACGATGCGTAGCTGTCGTCGAATGGAATGACCCTGCCCAGTTTTGCTAGCCGCGTTCCGGCGCATCCCCAGAAAATAAATTCAGTCGCTTCCCCGAATTTTTCTTTGACCCGGAAGAGTGCGTCCTCGATGAACTTGAGGTCCTGGTCATGCGTTGGGCTGCCCATATACGCGATGACGGTTTTCATAGGGTCTGCTAAAGGAATGGCTGGCGTGACGGCCGCCTCGTCGATGAAGTTTGGAAGCGTTAACGTGTTCGGGTTGAATTCGAGAAGACGATCACGCAGGGCGTCAGTGCTCACCGTCACGACATCCACTTTGGGGATGAGTTGACGGATGAACGGAGCCGTCTTTTGAAAATTGTGGAAAAGGGGGTGTGTCGGTGGGACATCGAGCAGGAGATCATCAATCTCGAATACAACGGGCTTGCCAGAGGCAAGAATGATTTCGAGGAGCGGGGATGTTTCCTTGAGTGGAAAATAGCGTTGAACGACAATGAGGTCAGCCCATTCGGCAGGTTCCGCGTCAATCCGTGATTGTCCGTTGCAATCCTGAACAGCCCATCTGAAATCCAGATGCTCTCGAAGTTTTCGAAAAGGGGTCACAATTCGCAAATCAGCACAGGCGTAATGGGGGAGATCCAAGGAATAGACGGCGATTTTGATGCACTGGTTTGCGTTCATTTTTGGGATAAATCCGATGGAAGGTGAGGTGCCATCGTCGCGATCCGGGCTTTTTTCTGGAGCAGGCGCTTGGAGGGCGTTACCTGGATGATTGCGTCAAGGCATTGCTCCGCATCTGATATTCGACCCCATTTCACGTACAAGTCGGAAAGCTCTTCAGCGATGGAGAGTCTGCGAACGTCGTATGGATTGAAAGACAATGCCTGGTCAAAAAAATTTTCTGCGTCAGCATATTCGCCAGAAATTACCAAGGATCTGGCCTGGTCCCAGAAGTGGTTTGGATTCGAATCTTCGAGCCATTTCCCCCCTAGTTTTTTTTCGAACTCAAGGTGTCGCCGCAATCCGTCTTCAGCATAGATTTTGTCCAGATCGTGATCAATACTGGACAACCAGCGAGAGGCGAAAAGGCGGGCATTGTGCGCATGGTGATCGTGGCGGCCGGGAGTTTTGCTTTCGTGGTGGATGACGACGCTTTCAGGGGTGTACATCACCTTGTATCCCTTGCTTCTGGCTCGGAAACAGAAATCGAGATCTTCGAATCCGTTGATGAAGGATTCGTCAAATCCTCCGAGGGAAAGAAAGAGTTTTCGCGGAACCATCATGCATGCAGCGGTGACAGCCTTGAATTCACGTTGTTTATTGACAGCAGGATGAGAGGGGGCGAAGTTTCTGTAAATATGGTGAACTTTTATGGAGCTAAAAGCTACTCCTGAGTGTTGAACGGTGCTGTCAGGATAAAGAAGTTTGCAGCCGACAATCCCGATATTACGGTTAGAAGTTAGACATTTTGTCAAGCCATCGACCCAATTCGCGGTGACTTCAGTATCATTGTTAAGAAAGATGATGTGGTTTCCAAAAGATTGGCGCGCGCCTTGGTTACAAGCATAGGCAAAACCAAAATTTCGTTTATTTTTAATAACTTTGAGGTTTTGAAAATTTAGAACAGAAAGAAATTTTGCTGTTTCATCAGTTGAGTTGTTATCAATAACTAAAATTTCATGTTTATCAGGTAGATTTGATCTATTAAAAGATAGTATGCATTTTTTTGTATATGAATAATTATTGAATGCTGGGATGATGATAGAAAGATGCATTTTTTTAAATATTGAAATTTTCAAACATGTAGAAATATTGTTTTTTGCATTCTTCAACTATCTTTTCTGCTTTGTCTTTTTGTCCGAGATGAATAAGATTTTCGATAGCTTTAAGATTATGCTCCATCATTCTATAATCATTGAGATATTGGTGATAATATTTTTTCCGAATCGATAAGAATTCGGTGTGAGAGATATCCTGGCCTGAAAGAGATTTTTTGGACCACCAAAATAAGCCGGAAAAAAAAGGAATGTGGAGCATTTTCGAATGTCTACCAAGGCGGAGCCAGAATTCTTGATCTCCAAGGGCAACATAGTCTTCTGAGAAATATCCGACAGTGTCGTGAATTTTTCTTCTCCACATAGGATGTGGTCCGATGCAGTTGTCTTCAAGTAAAAATTTATATGAATATTCGTCCCACTTTTGAACCATGCCAGGAGTGTCAATGCCATGTTCGAAAGGAGTGTGCGGTAGGTGAGAGAGGTAGGTGTCTCCGTAAACCAAGTCGGCATCAGGGTTTTCGTCTAAAGCTTTGCTTAACGTTTCGTAGGCGGCAGGATTGAGGCGATCGTTAGTGCTGAAGGGCGTGACGTAGGGGGCGGTTGTTTTTTTGATTCCGATGTTCCATGCGGGGTAGATTCCGATGCGTTTATTAAGGCGGAGGTAGGATATGTTTTCATACTTTTTTTGATATGGGTGGACGATATCTTTTTCTTTTTGAGGCGATGCTGCATCGACAATAATAATTTCAAGATGCTTAAAGATGGTTTGTTTGATGAGTTCGTCTAAGCACTCTGCCATAAAATTAGCGGAGTTGTATGTTGAAATGATGACCGATATAATTTTTTTCATGATTTAGATCTATAAACTATATAGATTGTTTTATAGATTTTTTATTGTCTGAAAGTGTTTTGTACAAAATCTGATTATACAATTTTTGATATGAATTGGCCTGTAAAGGTAAGTTAAATGCTCTCAGTGCTGTCTCGCGAGACTTCAGCCTGATATTGCTCCCCATCTTTAGCTGCTCCATAAGCCATTGTATCCCCCTTGCCAGTTCCTTGTGGTTACCGACAGGAGCAAGGTATCCATTGTTCTTATGCTCAATCATGTCTGGTATCCCGCCCGAATTGAAGCCGACTACCGGAGTGCCGCAAGCCAGTGATTCTAGAACAACGTTGGGGAGGTTGTCTTCTAGTGATGGTATGACTGTGACGTCAACCATGCTGTAAATTAAAGCAAGTTCAGATTCTTTTTCAATGTAATCAAAAGAATAAGTACGAAAGTCTAAATTTTGTACGGCGTGGTGAGCATGTTGGCCAAAAGTTACAAGAGCAATATTATTATCGAGAGCAAGTGTTTTAAGGTATTCTAAGGCTCGGATTAGGTGGATAAAGCCTTTTCGTATATTGGTTACGGAGTCAGCGCCAAACAGTATAACAAATGCGTCGTTCGGGATCTGCAAAGAATTTCTGATTTGGGCCTGCGGGTAAGGCTTGAAGACATCCGTAGGTACGCCGTTGGGAATGATGTGAATAGGGAAAGAAGAGAGTAAAGAGCTGTTTTTTACGCAATTCGCCATCCATTGATTGAGGGCAACAACTGTGATGTCAAGTTGTTTGTAAACAGTCATTTTGGCTTTCCAGATCTGCCTGGATAGATCGTTATCCTGGATTGAGCCTAACTGCGGGCAACTTCCACATTGTTGTTTATATTTTTGGCACCCGGAAGCGTAATGGCATCCACCGGTTAAGGCGTTCATATCATGCAGAGTCCAGACAATTTTTTTGTCTTTGAGAAAATTAAGATTTTCAGCGAGGCCCAAAGTGCCTGATATCCAGTGCAGATTGATAATGTTAGCGTTTTTCACATCCGGGTTATTTTTGATGACAGTTGAGGCCCACGGAATTGAAAAAATCTCTAATCCCTGCGGTCTATGAGGATATTTGGATAAAATTTCATCGTTTTTAGCTTGGAAAACACGCCATTCTGGGGAAATAAATTTTTGATTGGATGTTAAATGAGGTGTGCGTGTTAGGAGCGAAGATCCTGGCCGCCATTTCGCCATGTTTTGAACTAAAAAGGTATTGTCAATATCTTGTGCGCGTAAACTTTCATGGAGTCGCAAGGCCGCAGTTCCGGCACCTCCGTAGTCTTGCATGCAAAATTGGGCAATATGGAGATGTTGAGTGGGTTGTTTTGTGTGGTTACAAGTTTTGAAATGATGAGATTTAAGTGTTGATATTTTCTCCGCAGCGCATGCTTGAATTTTAAAATCTTTATCCGTATGTTGTTTTATTAGGTCAAGGTCATTTAAATCTTTCTGTTCTCGTCTATTTGCTTTAAGTTTTTTAATCACATCGAGTGACGCGAATTTAATTCCTTCGAAGTAAAAGTGATTTTCTGGGTTAAAAATAATATCATCGAAAGAGTGCCCATAGTACTTTATTTCAGATAAATGGCTTTTAATTTTTTTTGTGTCTGTATATAGTACGGATTCGCGGTGTAAGTAGTCAATGTCGTTAGATTCTCTTATATTATATAGGGACAGAATAGAGCTGCCTGTAATGCATATTTCATCAGTATGTATGTCGTTTATGTGTGCCCATTTTTTAAAATAAATAAAATTACGATAAAAATTGGATGTGTATGAAAATTTTAAGTATTTAGACATGTTTAATGAATTATGATTTAGTAAGCTTGTTGATATTCGCCATGTTTCTGTATGTGAATCGGATGTGTGAACGGAGTGCTTTCCTATATTAAAAAAATCTCTTAACTCTTTTTTAATATATAATACTGTGTTTAAATCATTAGTTTCTATTAAAAAAAATCTTGTAAAATTTTTTTCTGTAAAACATTTTCTATATTGAATGTCTGCCCCTGCAAACTTGTTGTTTATATTGCCTATCCAATCCTCGTCTAAATAAGCTTGGATGATAAGGTTTCTGCCTTGAGATTTGTTAAGATCTATTTTTTTGTAATAAATTATATCAGCATATCGATTAATAATGTTCGCAGCTTCGCTTGTGTCAAAAGATTTAGTTGAAGGGTAAAGTATAATAGAATATACATTTTTTCTTTTTAATTTTAAATACTCAAGAGCCATATAATCAGAGAACCTTTGCTCTAACTTCCTTCCTTTGTGTGTGATGTGGTGGGCTTCTAAGGATTGGTAAGTATCGCAAGGTGTAAGGACATAGAAGGGGCATGCGCCTCCATGCAGTTCGTATTTATTATTTGTGAAATTCAAAGATGATTTATAAGTATATTCTGGAGCGTCGCTTTCGTTAATGTAGCTGTATCGAACCTTTTTGTTAAAATATATCGCTGAAGCTAGTCTATGTGATCCATCTATGACGTGATCCTTGTTATCAAGGAGTATCGGATATTTTTTAAAATCAAATTCATTGTCCGAGACAAGTTTTGATATGTCTATAAATGATTTTATATAGTCTTTAAGGCTATTTTTAATCGGTTTTATTTCTTTAATTCCATTCCAAGTAAATAGATGAGCTGCATAAAGTTTTTCGCCCCAAGTAGAATTTATTTTTTTATAATGAAAATATAAAAATGTTATTTTTGCTAAAATATCAAATCTGTCAAATTTAAAAATTTCTATTGCTTCGATAGGTGCTCTGGGGCGAATTAATTTTTTGTAAGAATTGATTTTATATCTAATAGAATCATTTGTTGTAATTGTTTTGGATTCAAAAGCTTTGTAATACGCATATGATTCTTCAAACCTATTTGTTTCTAGACATATATAAGAAATTAGTCTGAAAAAATTGGTGCTGAATGAATCGTATTTGTTTATATAGTTTAAAATAAATTCATACGCTTGATCGAATTTTTTCAGATTTATTAATTTGTATGTCAAAGATAAAGCTTTATTGTCATGCTCTATTGTGTTTTTTGGTTTTGATGAAAAAGATTTGCTGTGATTTGCGTCAGATATAAGTGGTTCGTGGTGTTTTTTTATCATATAGTTAGGATTAAAAGTTTGAGATGTTATTATTTGTTTTTTTTTATGTGAGATTTGAGCGGCTGTGAAGCTTTTCTGGTTGTTTTTACAATAAAGTTAAAATTATTCAATATGTATTGTGTTCTGATATTGTAATTTAGACTATAAAAGATTTGTCTTGGATAAATACTCAAGTCGGCCGTATCTCAGGTTTAATTTTTCTTAACGCTGAATCTGAGATTTTATTTGTGCAGAGTATCAAAATTCTTTTGGCGCGATTTTTTGGCATGTCATAGTCTATAATTTCGACATTTTTGAAGTACTTTGTTAGTTCATTTGTTAATATTGTTAGATTATAGTTTTCAGGTAAGGGATCTGGAATTGGTTTTAATTTCCCTAAACCCATAGGCATAAATTCAGTGATAAGTGAGTTACTTGTATGAGATGCAAGTTCTCTAGCGATGATAGGGAGTCTATACTCGTGAGTAAAGAACATATGATGTGTTAGTGCGAGTGCTAATGCTAGCTCTCCTCGTTTTTCGTGCCCATTTCCGACTTTGTCTACCATGATTTTGATTTTAATTCCTTTGTCTTTGTTTTGGATGTTTTTCAGAAATTTGCATGCTGCTGCGTCGTCTGGTTCGACGGATAAGACTTCGGCCCCATTAGTAGCCGCCATTATTGAAAAAACACCTGCATTTGAGCCAAGATCAATAACCGTTTTTGGATTTAGAATTTTTAAAAGACGAGAAATAACAAGCTTTCTCGGTTCATTTTTCCAGTTAATCGCTCTGCAATTATTAATATTAAAAGATTGAGAGATATTTTCGTCAGTATAGTATTCACTCCATGTAGTTTTTTTCCAATCAAATGTGAGTGTATTTGTAAAATTTTCGAGATGTTTTAATATATTTTCTCTTGTACCAGCGTACGCAATGTCTACTCCAGTAACTTTTTTCATAAGATTTATAGGTATTTTTCCGTCAAGAGCTTCTCTCATTAGTGGGTCAAATATTTCTCCTTGCGATCTCAATATTAAAGGGTACAGCATGCATTTGATAAATTCATTAAGGCCTATATACGGATAGTTGTTTGTTGGGATGAATGATCCGATGTCACACCATAGTGGTTTGCTATTTCTTTGGATAATAAAATTATTAGTGTGTCCGTCTATGCAACCGTACCCGTATTTTAATAGTGTTTGATTGAGTTTGATATACGCAAGGCAAGCTTCTTTAGATAGTGTTGTGGGCCAATATTTACTTTTTACATTATAGTTTTCAGTTTTTTGTCTGTATATTTCAATGAAACCATCAACTTTAATTTTTGATTTTGTTGTTTCAGGTATTAGATTTTCTGCATAAAGTGTTTCGAGTATTTTTTTATTTTTAAAATCTAATAAAATGTCTTTCGCACATGGCAAAAACGCTTTGTAAAATTTTTTTTTATATCTCCCTGTTCTGCAACTAGGATCAATAAATTTTATCCCTGGCCATTCAAGATCATTTATGTTTAACATGACATCGCCTTGTATATTTAAATATTTAATAAGTTAATTTAAATCAAAATATAGATTGAATATTTTTTGAGTACTTATTCGTAGTAATTTGCATTATAAATAATTTGTAATAATAATTTTCAATAGGTGCGAATGCGATAATTTGTAAAACATATTTAAAATTATGATACGAATTTATATTTATTTTAACATGAATGCATTCAGCATTTTGTTAAAATATTCTATCGTTTTCGCTAACCCTTCGTTTAAACGAACTTGCGGATCCCATCTATAACGTTCTTCAGCCAAAGTAATATTTGGCTTCCTTTGCTTCGGGTCGTCTGTAGGTAGCGGTTCAAACGAAATACATGACGAACTCCCTGTCATCTCAACAACCTGCTTCGCCAGTTCCAAAATCGTAAATTCCCCGGGATTTCCCATGTTCAGCGGTCCGCAAAATTCATGATCATTGCGCATGAACCGCAGCATCAGTTCCACCAGATCATCCACGTAACAAAACGACCGCGTCTGCGAGCCATCTCCGTAAATGGTGATGGGTTTGTCTTGCAGGGCCTGCATGATGAAATTTGAGACGACTCTTCCATCATTCGGATGCATTCGCGGGCCGTATGTGTTGAAAAGTCTTCCCACTTTGATGGGCAGGCCGTGTTGGCGGTGGTAGGCGAAGAATAGGGATTCAGCGCAGCGTTTGCCTTCGTCGTAGCAGGAGCGGTGGCCTATCGGGTTGACGTTGCCCCAGTAGGATTCCGGTTGCGGGTGGACGTCCGGATCGCCGTAGACTTCTGACGTCGAGGCCTGGAAGATCGGGATGCGCAGGCGTTTGGCCAGGCCTAGCATGTTGATGGCCCCGTGCACGCAGGTCTTGATGGTCTGCACCGGGTCGTGCTGGTAGTGAATGGGTGAGGCCGGGCAGGCCAGGTTGTAGATTTCGTCGACTTCCAGGTAGAGCGGAAAGGTCACGTCGTGGCGGATGAGCTCGAATCTGGGATTGGGCAGCAGGTGCTCGATGTTCTGGCGCGAGCTGGTGAAGAAGTTGTCCACGCAGATGACTTCGCAGCCTTCCAGCAGCAGACGTTCGCAGAGGTGTGATCCCAAAAAACCGGAACCGCCCGTGACAAGGACTCGTTTTCGTAAGTGCATATGTTTCCCGCCATCCTGGCAAGAGGTGTCAAAATCCTTTCAGCCCGAGGGCTTCCTGTAAACATTTAGCACTTGTCGTGCCAAGGGGTGGCGGCACAAAAGAAAGGTTTATATTTGCTGGAGATGCTGCGGTGGATTGTGGCAAATTTGGGAATTTTTACTCTTTCCCGAAATACTTTTCACGCATGATTGAAGCAAAATGTTTTGCGAGCTTTTCATATTCAGGAAGTCTGTTCCAGATTGATTCTGCCATCTCTTGGCGGTAGATATGGCTGAGTTGATTTCTGTCATTGATTGCCTGGATGAATAGTTCGTACATCGAATAATCACAGTAGCCAGCTTCCACGAATTCTTTTGCGACAGATTTTGGAGTCACGACATCAACGCCGTCTACATCGTAAAGAAACGCCTGGATTGTTTTCCACAGTAGTTCTATTGTAAATTCAAATTTTTGTATTTGGCCTGACTTGATATTGTCTGCAACAAGTTCTTGAAATAATGTTGGCTCGAGGGTCAGTGCATCGCTGAAGTTTGAGAGCGCGTCATCAAGGTTGTTCAATTTGCGCGCGAGCTTTGTTTCCATACGACAACCTCTTGCATGGCGATGTTCTTGAATTCTGGAGGTGCGGCGTCCATGTTCACGAGATCCACCCGGTGGGGAATGATGCTTTCTTCTAGCTCGGTCAGAAGGCGGTCACGGGTTTTGAGAAAGGTTTTCTCATCCAGTCCGCTGAAACCAATGTCGATGTCGGAACTGCGCCGCTCAGTCTTCCGTGCCCGAGAGCCAAACAAGAAAATGGTGCAATCGAGGTCCTTGGTGACCTTGAGCGCCAGCATTCGCATTTGGTTCAGGTAGTTATCCTGATATGAACGGGACGGATGCGTGGTCTTCATTCCTTCCCCTCATCCTCCCAACTGCTTGGTCGCGAACATTTTCATCTTCTTGGCTTCGACAAAATCCGCGTTGACGGCCAGGGCGCGGTCGGCGGCGGCGATGGCGTTTTTCCAGCGCTTCATGTCCAGGTAGACCCGGCCCAGGTTGAAGTAGATGATTTCGTCATGAGCCTGACGCTCCAGGGCCTGGATGTAGAATTTCTCGGCTTCTTCGAGTCTGCCGGATTTGCGCAGGGCCATGCCCAGCTTGTTGAAGATGTGGGCCGAGTCCGGGTTGTCCGCGTAGGCAGCCTTCAGGTATTCCAGCGCTTCGTCGTATTTTCCGAATTCAAGGAAGGTGTCCGCCACGGTGATTTTGAGTTCCGTGTCGGTTTTGGCCGCGTCGATGAGGCGTCCGCAGACCTGCTGGGCCTTGGCGATTTCGTCGGTTTGAAGAAGTTTTCTGGCCAGCTCCAGTTGCTTGAGCCGGTATTCCGCCAGTGCGGCCAGGTGCGAGTTGGCTTCGTCGGCAAGATTTTCCTGCAAAAAGGTCAAGAGAGCGTAGAGGCTGGCAAGAAGTTCCCGCTCTTCGCCGGGCTTGTAGCTGATCTGGAGAGGGTAGATTTTTTTGAGCTCGCGGTCGTTGGCGAGGTGGTAGGCGGCCTTGTCCAGGGACTCGGTGAAGGACTGCATTTCGTGCTTCATGAGTTGGCCCTTGAGGATGAACCCGACCGCTTCGTGCAGATTGGCCACGGCGGCAAGGAGCTTGCCCTGTTTGAGCAGCATGTTGACTTCTCCAAGCTGTTTCTTGGCCTTGAGAATCTCTGCCGACATGGGCGCTCCTTGCGCGACGTGCGCGATTTAGTTGTTTATTGGACCTGACCGGTTTCTACCATGCGCCTGAACCGGGCGAAAAAGTACTGGCTGTCGTGCGGTCCGGGACCGGCTTCAGGGTGATGCTGCACGCTGAAGATGGGTTTCGTCTTGTGGCGGAAACCCTCCAAGGTCTGATCATTCAGATTGAGGTGAGTCAGTTCCAGGAAGTCCAAGTTGGAAATGTCTACGCAAAAACCGTGGTTTTGTGAAGAAATTTCGATCTTTCGGGTAATGTCGTCACGTACCGGATGATTGATCCCGTGATGGCCGAATTTGAGTTTGAAACTGGTTCCGCCCAGGGCAATTCCGAGGAGCTGATGTCCAAGGCAGATGCCACCCACGGGATACAGCTCGCAGAGTTCCCTGATGATGGCGATGGCCTCGGTCAGCGTGGCCGGATCGCCGGGGCCGTTGGACAGGAAGATGCCGTTCGGCGCCAATTTCTTGACGAGGTGGACCGGGAAGGTCGGCGGCACGACCAGGATGGTCAGGTTTTCCGCCGCCAGCAGGCGCAGGATGTTCCATTTGATGCCGTAATCGTAAACGATCACGCGCAGGCTGCCTTCGGAATTCTCGGGCCAAAGCGGCAGGTCCCCGTCCATTGTCGCGGGCACGGGCCCTGTTCCATCCCAATAATATGGTTCCTTGGGAGCCACGAAATCGACCAGGTTTGCGCCTTCCATGGAGGGCAGGGCCGCCGCCTTGGCGACAAGCTCCTCCGGGGTCAGGTCGGCCGTGGAGATGATCCCGCGCATGGCGCCATGAATGCGCAGGTGGCGGGTCAGCGCGCGGGTGTCGATCCCTTCCAGGCCCATGATGCCGTGGCGTTTCAGATAGTCCGGAAGACTCTCCTTGGAGCGCCAGTTCGAGGGCTCCTTGCAGCATTCCTTGACGATGAGCGCCGGGCAATGGATGCGCGAGGATTCGACGTCCTCAAGGTTCACGCCGTAGTTGCCTATGAGCGGGTAGGTCATGCAGACCATTTGTCCGTAATAGGACGGATCGGTCAGGATTTCCTGATAGCCGGACATGCCGGTGTTGAAGATGACTTCGCCGCCGGCTTCGCCGGGGCCGGTGAAGGACTGACCCGCAAACCAGGTTCCGTCCTCAAGGGCCAGAATAGCTTTCATGTATGATGTTCTCCTCTCATGAGTGCAATGACTGTTGGCAGATCTTCTGGGCGGTCCACGCCGTGGCTTTTGTGCCGCGTCAGGGACACGTGGATGGGGATGCCAGCTTCGAGCAGCCGCAGCTGTTCCAGTTTTTCCAGTTTCTCCAAATGACTCTCGCCCAAAGCGCTGAATTTTTCAAGGATGTGCATGCGCAGTCCGTAGATGCCGATATGTCCTATATATTCCGGAGTGTTGTCGCGTCCAAAAGGGACCTTGGCCCGGGAGAAATAGAGCGCCCGGCCGTCCGCCGCGCGTACTATCTTGACCCGATCTGCGGATGCGGCCTCCTCGGGACTTATTATGTGCCCCAAGGTGGTGACCTGCGCGAGCGGGTCGTCGAAGGGTCGGATCAGTTCGGCCAGCATTTCAGGATTCAGGGCCGGCTCGTCGCCCTGGACATTGACGATGACGCTGTCCGGGGCCGCGTCAAGGAGGCGCGCGGCTTCAAGCACACGGTCCGTGCCGCTGGCGTGGTCCGGGCTGGTCATGAGCGCGGTCATGCCCAGTTCCAGGGCCGCGTTGAAAATGCGCTCGTCGTCCGTGGCCAGCGCCACGGTGTCTATCTGCGGACACAGGCTCGCGCGTTGCATGACGTGCCAGAACATCGGTTTGCCATGGATAATGGTCAGGGGTTTGCCCGGAAAGCGGGAGCTTTCGTACCTGGCCGGGATGATTGCGATAACCTCAGGCATGGGGACTCCGGTGAAGATAGGGGCGGATGAGTTCGATCGATGCGGCCGTTGCACCCTGTCTGGCGCGTACATAATTCAGGGCCGCCTCTCGCACTTCACTGCGCGGCGGGGCGGGGGTGAGCAGGAAGCGGGTGATTTCAGGGATGGATTCGGATTTGAAAACCAGGCTGCCGAATATTTCATCGCCCACCCAGTCGAAGTTGCGGGTGTGCGGACCGACGCACGGCAACACGCCCTGGGCCAGGGGTTCAAGGAAGTTCTGGCCCCCCAGCCGCGCCAGGCTGCCGCCCACGAAGGCGCGCCGCGCCAGGGCATAGGCCGGGTTCATTTCGCCGAATTTGTCCCAGAGCACAACGCTCCCCGGCTGCGCCTGGCCGTCCAGCGTGCTGCGCAGGGCGAAAGGTATTTCGCCTCGGGCGAGCAGCCCTTGCCATGCGGGGATGCGGTGCATGTGCCGGGGGAAGAGGCCGATGACGCACTGCTTATCGCCTTCGCGCAACTGCCGGATCAGCTCCAGCACCAGCGTTTCTTCCTGTTCGCGCACGGAGCCGAGCGCGATGAAATTGCGTTCCCGGGGGATGAGTCCGGCCAGGGGATTGCCTTCGCGGGCCATGAGCGGCGTGCTCATGGCCCGGTCGAACTTGATGTTGCCGGTGACAGCTGTGCATTGGGCCCCGAAGATCAGTCCGAAGCGTTGCGCGTCGGCCGGGGCCATGGCTCCGATGCGCTGCGGCGCCCAGCGGCGCAGCAGGGGTCCAAGGAACAGGTAGCCGGCCAGGGATTTGGCCGTCATGCGCGCGTTGACCACCACCACGGGCACGCCCCTGGCCGCGCAGGCCATGAGCAGGCCAGGCCAGATTTCCGTTTCGAGGAGCACCACCACCCGTGGCCGTGCCCTGTCCAGCATTCGGCCCATGAGCAGCGGCAGGTCGAGGGGCAGCATGCGGGTTTGCAGGTCCGGCGAGTCCATCCTGCCGAGGACTTCAAGCCCCTGGCTGGTGCAGGTCGTGGCCAGGACCGGGACGCCCCGCAGGTGCTCAAGAAGGCCGGCTACCAGGGCGCATTCCCCGGCCGAGGCCCCTTGTATCCAGATTTCGCAGGGGGCGGGGGCGCCGATTCCAAGCCGCTGCTTCCAGCCCTGGCGCATTCTGGCCGAGAGAAAGGTGAGCGGCCCGGCCAGGCACCAGAGCAGGGTGTAGAGCGTCCCGAAGAGCAGGCCTGACGCCTGGGCAAGGCGCGGCTTCACGGTTTTTTGCGCAGTCCGAGTTCGATGAGCCGGGTCAGAAGCTGCTCGAACGACAGGCCCACGGCCAGGGCTTCCTGAGGCAGGAGGCTGGTGGCGGTCATGCCGGGCAGGGTGTTGACCTCAAGCAGGTACGGCGTCCCGTCCGTCGCGACCATGAAATCCGAGCGGCTGTAATCGGCCAGCCCGAGGGCGTCGTGGGCGGCGCGGGCCATGGACTGCAGCTTCTCGGTCAGTTCGGCCGAAATCGGTGCCGGGCAGATCTCTTCCGTGGCCCCGGCCACGTACTTGCTTTCGTAGTCGAAGAATTCTCCGCTTTTGGGGCGGATGAGAATGGGCGGCAGGACGCAGCCTTCGAGCACTCCGCAGGTCAGCTCCTGACCCTTGACGAGCTCCTCGGCCAAAAGATCCTGTCCGGCGATTTCAGGCTGGGCAAGATAGCACTCGAGTTCTTCCTCGGTCCCGACAATGCCGACGCCAAGGCTTGAACCGCCGGTGTTCGGCTTGACCACCAGCGGGAAGGGCAGCAGGGGGCGCCACTCGGTCACATGGCTGGCCGGCACGAACTCCCAGGCCGGGGTGGACAATCCGGCGGCTTCGAAGATCTGCTTGGACACGGCCTTGTTCAGGGCCAGGAGCGATGCTCGGGAGTCCGAGCCCTGGTAGGGCATGCCGATGCGCTCCAGCAGGCACTGGATCAGGCCGTCTTCGCCGGGGGAGCCGTGCAGGTTGATGAAGGCAAATTCATGGCCTGATGCCGCTTCGTAGAGATCACGCAGGTCGCGGACCGGGTCGAAGAGGGTGACGTGGTGACCCATCGCCAGGAGGCCTTTTTCGATCTGTCTGGCGCCGCTTAGGGCTACTTCTCGTTCACCGGACCAGCCCCCGGCGATCAAAAGGATATTCATGAATATTTTCTCCCAAAAAGGTGCTGAATAATTGTTCGAGTTCGCGCCCCTGATTGAAGGCGCGGGTGATCCATTCCCGGCTGCGTTCGGTGTGTCCGTAACGGTCGAAGAGGTCCGCGAAGCGCTCCTCCAGACCGACGATGGCGTCGTGCTTGACCCGTTTGTCCGCGTAAATGATGGCCAGGGGCAGAAAGTGCCTTTCAAGGTCGAGGGCTCCCGGCCAGTGGACATGGTGCATGACCCCCTGGGCGATGCGCGGATTGCGGATCAGATCCATGACCCAGGCCGCGCCGATCTGGCTGTGATTGCCGCCGTGCTCGATGGAGTAGGTCTTGCCCAGATCGTGCAGAAGGCCTGCCGCACGCACCGATTGCACGAAGTCGTCTTGGCCGAGTCCGTCCGGATTGCCAAGCCCCTTTCTCACCGCGAATTCGGCCAGGGTCGTGGCCACGTCCGCCACCAGGGTGCTGTGGACTTTTATGTGTTCCAGCATGGCATACGTGTCCCACCATCCCCGGCAGTCCTCGTCGCTTGGGATGCGTCCCCGCGATGCGGAGGGGATGAGGGTCAAGGGGATCTCAAGTTGATTCATTTTAAGGCCTTTGGGACCTGTCGGCGCGGGAAGAGTTCATTGACACAAAACACCCAGGGATTTAGCAACAGCGTTGACAAAAAGCAAAGCGGGAGATGTGTGCCATGTGCCTAGCGATTCCAATGGAAGTGCTCAAGATTGAGGGACAAAGTGCCGAAGTTCAGGTTGGCGGGACGAGGCATGTGGTTCGTCTGGATGTGATTTCCGAATTTCCGGAAGTGGGCGACTACGTCATCGTCCATGCCGGCTTCGCCCTGACCCGCCTGGATCGGGAGGAAGCCATCGCCACCCTGAAACTTTTCGAGGAAGGGCTGAACATTGAACTTGTTTGACAATTTCAAGGATCCCCAGCTGTGCAAGACTCTGCTGGCTCGAATCCACGCCGAACTGGACGGGGAACTCAGGTTCATGGAGGTGTGCGGAACGCATACGGTTTCCATTTTTCGCAGCGGGGTGCGCTCCCTGCTCTCCGAAAAGGTTGTGCACCTCTCGGGCCCCGGCTGTCCGGTTTGCGTGACCCATGACAGCGAAGTGGCGGCCTTCCTCGAACTGGCAGGCAAGAACGCCATCATCACCACTTTCGGCGACCTGATGCGCGTGCCCGGCCCGGACAAGAAGACGCTGAAGAGCGTCCAGGCCGAAGGGGCCCGCGTCAAGGTCGTCTACTCTCCGTTTGACGCCCTGAAGATCGCCCAGGACAATCCGAACGACAAGGTCGTCTTTCTGGGCGTGGGCTTTGAGACCACGGCTCCGGCCATCGCCGCCACGGTCAAGGTGGCCCGTGAGCAGGGCATCTCCAATTTTTCCGTGCTCTGTTTCCACAAGCTCGTCCCCCCGGCCCTGGACGCCCTGGTCGGGGACCCGGAGCTTCAGGTGCAGGCCTTTTTGCTGCCGGGACACGTTTCGGCCATCATCGGCGTGGAGCCCTACCGTTTCCTCGCCGGGAAACATGGCTTGCCAGCCGTGGTGGCGGGGTTCGAACCCGTTGACATTCTGCAGGCGCTCTACATGTTTGTGACCATGCGCAACGAGGGCAAGATCGAGGTCGTCAACGCCTACACCCGCGTTGTCTCCGACGAGGGCAACCCCAAGGCCATGTCCGTCATGAACGAGATTTTTTCGCCCTGCGATGCCCTGTGGCGGGGCATCGGCCTCATCCCCGGCAGCGGGCTCGAGATTCGTGACGAATTCGCGGGCTATGACGCCATGCGCGTTTTCGACATGCAGTTGCACGACGTCCCGGAAATCAAGGGCTGTCGTTGCGGCGACGTGCTCAAGGGCAAGATGTCTCCGGACAAGTGTCCTCTTTTCGGCAAGGCCTGCACTCCGGCCTCGCCGGTGGGTCCGTGCATGGTCTCCACCGAAGGGTCTTGTGCCGCCTATTACAAATACAGAATCTAGAAGACTGTCGAAAATTGATTCTGGACTGCGTTGTTCGCCGTTTTTTGAGGGCTTATGGAGTCGGCTACACATCGCCCTCCAAAAACGGTCACCGCAAAAAAAGTCGCGAAAGAATCTGAGTGTCGTTCCCGCGAAGGCGGGAATCCATTCTTAAGTAGTTAAAAGATGGATCCCCTTCTTCAAGGGGATGACTCGGCGAGAAGCAGAAAAGTACTCCCGCCAGTGCCTCAAGGCTCGTTGTCGGCATGGCCCTCGGCCTCGTCGGCTGTCTGACTGAGTCAGGCATCGTTTGTTGAATCGTTGTCCGGCGTGCTGCCCGGTTTTTTCGTCCGGCACACAACGATTCAACTCTTCGAGGCCAATGAAGGAGTTCCGGCGGGGACGAGGGCCATGCCGACAACGAGCCGCGTACCGTGTGTCTCATGCCGCGTGCCGTATGCCGCGTGTCTCCTGCCCATAAATTTTGAATCTTCAGTTGTTTTTTTTATTCGGATCAGTGGTTGAAAACGCGTCATGCAAGGGGGAAGCGAGTGGAAAGGGTTCTTCTTGATTACGGCAGTGGCGGCAAGGCTTCGCACCGGCTCATCGGTGAGCTTTTTCTCAAATATCTGGGCAACGAGATTCTTGACCGTCTCGATGACGCGGCCTTTCTGCATGTCAGTAGCCCCATCTCCATGAGCACCGACACGTTCACCGTGGACCCCATCTTTTTCCCCGGCGGCGACATCGGATCCCTGGCCGTGCACGGCACTGTCAATGACGTGGCCATGCTCGGCGCGCGTCCGAAATACATGACCTGCGGATTCATCATCGAAGAAGGGCTGCCCATGGCCGATCTGGAACGCATTGTCGAGTCCATGGGAAATGCCGCCCGCGAGGCTGGAGTCCTGGTGGTTTCGGGCGACACCAAGGTCGTGCCCAAGGGCACGGTGGACAAAATTTTCATCAACACCACGGGCATCGGCGAAATCTTCGTGGCCGAGGCCCCGAACGGGCACCGGGCAGCGCCCGGAGATGCGATCCTGATCAGCGGTTTCATGGGCGACCATGGCCTCGCGATCCTGTCCAAACGCGAGGGACTGACCTTCGAGGCCCCCGTGCTTTCGGACTGCGCCTCGCTCAATCACCTCATCGTGCGTCTGCTTGAGGCCATCCCCGAGGTGCATGTGCTGCGCGACCCCACCCGAGGCGGTCTGGCCACGACCCTCAACGAAATTGCCGGACAGTCGGGCGTGGAGTGCCGGATTTTCGAGTCGCAGATCCCGGTTCGTCCGGAGGTCAGCGGTGGGTGCTCCTTTTTGGGCCTTGATCCGCTGTATCTGGCCAATGAGGGCAAGTTTATCTGCATCCTGCCCCAGGAACACGCCGAGGCGGCCCTGGCCATCATGCGCTCCGACCCGCTCGGCGCGGACGCGGTGCAGATCGGCAACGTCCGGGGCGAACACCCCGGCAAGGTCGTGCTGGAAACGCCCCTCGGCGGAACCCGGCTCATGGATATGCTCGAAGGCGAACAGCTGCCGCGCATCTGCTGATATGAACGCTTTCCCGGCCTACGTGGCCATCGACTTCGAAACGGCGGATTCGCGTCGCGACAGCGCCTGCGCCGTGGGCCTGACCAAGGTCCGCGGCGGCGAGATCGTGGACAGGCTCTACGGCCTGATCCGCCCGCCGCGTTCGCGCTTTTCGCCGTTTTGCGTGAACGTGCACGGCATTCACTGGTCCGACGTCAAGGACGCTCCGCCTTTCCGGGAATTCTGGATCGAGCACGCCCAGTTTCTGGAGGATGCGGATTTTCTGGCCGCGCACAACGCCAGCTTCGATCGCTCGGTGCTCGGCGCGTGTTGCACCATGGCCGGTTTGCCCGCCCCAACCCTGCCTTTTGTTTGTACCGTGGATCTGGCCCGCAACCAGTGGAACCTGCGCCCGACCAAATTGCCGGACGTGTGCCGCTATTTGGGGCTTAATCTCAATCATCATCATGCCGGGTCCGACGCCGAGGCCTGCGCCCGCATCGTCATGGCTGCCGTGGCGCAGAATCCCCGCTGTCTGGCTTCTTTCGGATTATAGGAGAACACATGTCTTTGTCCCAGGCCCAGATGCGGGCCCATATCTTCCTGATCATCCTCGATAAATTTTCCGGCAGCGCCGAGCGACGTCAGGAAGCCCTGGCCGAATACTTCATGGTGACCATGCCCAATGTCCCGGAGGACGCAGCGCGCCGTCTGGCGGAACTGATCCCGGATCTCATGCCCGAACTGTATTCCAAATGGATCGGCGAGTTTGCCGAGCGCCTTTTCGAGACGGTGCCTGACGAACAGTTGCAGCACCTGTGCGACGGCACTGTGGAAAACAACGCGGCCCTGGGCCTGGTTTTTCTCATGTTCATGGAATCGGAGCGCATGGAGACGCAGACCGAGGACGATCTGCGGGAATACGCACGCAAGCATTCCGGCGCGGACGACATGGGCGATCTGGTGGCGGAATATTTGCGCGGAAAAGTCGCGGCCCTGCGGGCGGATGTAGGCGGGAAGAAAGTACAATAGAAGGCTGATGGATGTTGGCTGGTCGGAGGGCGGTGCGTGGCGGTTGGCCCGCACAGGGGCCGCCGAAACTCCTTCGCGGGCCTCGTAGAGTTGAATCATCGCTGCTGTCGGACACACACCGATTTTCAAGCGGTCTGCGCTGATTCAACAAACGATGCCTGGCTCAGTCAGACAGTCGGCGCCCCCTGTGCGGGCCAACCGCCACACCCCGCGCTGAATGCCTGATTAGGAGTGTTCTTCAATAGCTGTGTAGGCGTCCGGGATAAGTCAACGCCTTGCTCCCTGCCTCGATGTCATTCCCGCGAAGGCGGGAATCCATGTATTTGGTTGCACGGGAAGCAAGATGGATTTCCGCCTTCGCAGGAATGACGCGTAGATTCGCGGTTCTCTCTTCACCGTCAGCGTCAACCGCGAATGAATGCCTTTCGGCCGCGCCTCTCCGCGCAACAATACGGAAAGAAACACCAGCCCGAAATCAAAAAGCCCGCCCAGGCGAACCTGGACGGGCTTCTTTCATTCAAAGAGCCAAGATTTAGGCGAAAGCCTTTTCGAACTTGGGCACTACGTCCTTTTTGCGGGACATGACCTTGGGCAGCCATGCCTTTCCGTCCACAGGCTTGACGCCGAAGGCCTTCTCGACCACGGCGGCGTCGTCGGAGGCGATCAGGATCTCGGAGCCTTCCTTCATGATGTCGGTCAGCAGCAGGAATATGGAGTGGTTGCCCTTCTCGGCCTTCAGTGCGGCGATGTCGGCGGCCAGGTCACCCTTGACGGCGTCGAGGATGGACAGGTCGACCACTTCCAGCTGGCCGATGCCAACCTTGGTGCCGTTCATGTTGAAGTCCTTGTAGTCGCGCAGAACCAGCTCGCGGGCCGGGGTGCCTTCAACGGCGGACTTGACCTTGAACATTTCCATGCCCAGGGCGGCCAGGTCGGCGATACCGGCGATCTTGCCCAGTTCGGCGGCAGCTTCCTTGTCGGCCGGGGTGCAGGTCGGGGACTTGAAGATGACGGTGTCGCTCAGGATGGCGCAGAGCATGATGCCGGCGATGTTCTTGGGAACTTCGATGCCGTGGAACTTGTACATGGCGGTCAGGACGGTGGCGGTACAGCCAACGGGCCAGATCCAGCATTCCAGGGGGCTGGAGGTGGTCAGATCACCCAGCTTGTGGTGATCGACGATGCCCAGGACTTCAGCCTGCTTGATGTCGTCAGGCAGCTGAGCCAGGTCGGAGGTGTCGACCAGAAAAACTTTTTCACCGGCATATTCGGTCTTCACGGCAGGAGCGGCAACGCCGAACTTGTCGAGGATGAACTTGGTCTCGGGGGCCAGTTCGCCCTGGGCGGTCGGGGTGCAGGCTACGCCGAGCTTGCTCTTCAGGTCGGCCAGCGCGATGGCGCTGCAAACGGTATCGGAATCGGGATTCTTGTGACCAAAAACATAAACGGACATGGTATTCCTCCTACAAGGGTTTATTGGCGAACAAAGACATTGTGCGAAATATCACAATTATTCGCGGCTGCCAAGAGAGAACATTGGAGGTCACAGGCCAAGGATGACGCCAAGGATCACGCTGACGGCGACCAAAGCGTAGGCCTTGCGTATACGCAGGGCGAGAATGGCACCGGCGCAGGCAGCGATCCAGAGCATGGTCCAGGTCGGTTGCGGGCCGCCTGAAATCCAGGGTTGAAGTGCTTTCAAACCGACCAGAAGGGGCACCAGGCAGAGCGCGAGGACCGAAAAATTGAGCAGCAGGATTTCGACCAGGGCCCTGCCGGTAAGCCGGTGCGGTGCGAAGGCGTTTATGTTGCCCTTGCGGTTCCAGGTCAAAAGTTGGTTGTAGCCGGCATTCTGCCGTGTGCGGTAGAGTTGTTCGATCCACGCTCCAAGGTAGGCCAGGGGCAGGGTCGCGATGACGACAAGCACGGTGGTGCGCATGTCGGCATCCGGCAGGCAGGCCAGAATGGTCAGGGTGCCGATCAGGGAGAGAAGGGCCTGGGGCGGGATGTAGGTTCCGGCTGGAAACAGATCGAGCCAGAGCAGCTCGAAAAAAATGCCCGCGCTCAAGGCCGGCTGGAGTTTGAAGGTCAGTCCCGCCCAGAGCAGGGCGGCGAAAAGCGGACGATGAACAAAGCCGAGGTCAATGGCGACCCGGGTCAGGGACAGGAGGGCAAAAAAAAACTTCCTCCGGCCAGCAGGATGAGATCGTGAGTGTCGATCATGCCGATTTGATTCGAGAAGTATTCATCACAGGTTAATCTTGGTCGTTGCCGAAGGCACGCAGCGGAAATCGATCTCCACGCCGTGCTCCTTGAAATATTTCAGACAGGAGCGGTCTTCCGCTCCCAGGGCGATGTGTTCGCACACCTGCTCCTTGCCCGGTCCGTAATGCAGATTGCCGATGTTGACCAGGGAAAAGGACAGCCCGGCCATGTGCGCGGCCTTGGCATCGGCGCAGTCGGAAAAGAGGATCAGGACATGCTGATCCGGATCGTTCTTGCGTACGTTGCGCAGCATCGAAGCGACCTCCGAGACTTGGCAGCACAAAAAGGAGATGCCGCTTGGCACTGCCAGGCTCATGATTTCCTGCCGCAATTCGTCGGCGGCGAGGTCGTCGTTGGCGACCAGCAGGGTCTTGGCCCTGATGTGCGGAAGCCAGGCCTCGATGATCTGGCCATGCACAAGGCGGTTGTCGATGCGGAACCAGATCACGGCTAAGCCTCGGTGATTTTGCGGGTCAATACTTCGCCGGCGACAACGATGCCTTGAATGGCCGCGTTCTTGGCGTCCTGGGCGAGTTTGGACAGATCCTGGGTGCGCATGCCCAGAACCCTGAGCAGCATGGGCAGGTTCGCCCCGGACAGGACGTCGACCTTGCCCGGCTGAAGCAGAGACAGGCTGATGTTGGACGGCGTGCCGCCGAACATGTCGGTCAGGATGATGACGCCGTCACCCGTTTCCATCTGCTTGACGGTGTACTTGAGGTCCGAAAGCAGGGCGCTCATTTCCACGGTTCCTTCCACGGCTATGTGGGCACACTGTTCCTGCGGCCCTAAAATCGTCTGGGCCGCTTCAAGCAGATATTTGCCAAACTGGCCATGGGTCACCACGATCACTCCAACCATTACTCCTCCAGATTATCCAAGACTGAAATGCCGATGTTCGACAGATACGTTGAAGCCCTGTTCGCCCAGATGTGCCAGAACGGCCTCGGTCACGGCCACGGACCTGTGGCGGCCGCCCGTGCATCCGAAAGCCATGGTCAGGCGGTAACGCCCTTCCAGCGCATAAAGCGGCAGGGTGAAATCAAGAAATTCCAAAAGCCGACGCAGGTATTCGCGCCCGGGGTTGCTGTCCAGCACGTACCGGGCGATGGCTTCGTCTTTTCCGGACATGGGGCGCAGGGCCTCGTCGAAATAGGGGTTGGGCAGGAAGCGCAGGTCCGTAACCATGTCCGCCTCGGCCGGGGCCCCGTACTTGAAGCCAAAAGAGATGAGATGCACGCGCATGCCCTGGCTGCGGGAAGAGAGACTCTCCCACTTGTCCTGAATGACCCTTCTTAGATCGTGCACCGAATAATGCGACGTGTCGATGACCAGATCAGCCTGGGCGCGGATGGGTTCCAGTATTTCCCGTTCCCGCTCCAGCGCCCCCTCCAGCCCCAAGTTGCCCGAGGCCAGGGGATGCGGACGGCGGGTGGTGGCGTATCTGCGCAGCAGGATCTGGTTGGAGGAATCCGTGAAGAGAATGGTCGGCCGCACGGAAAACTTCTGGACATCAAGCAGCACTTCCTTCCACTGACCCACAAAGTCGGGTTGGCGCAGATCCATGCCCATGGCCAGCCCGGGGTAGTCCTTGGCGGAGGAGTTGAAGAACAGTTCGATGAGCGCCGGAGCCATGCGCGCCGGAAGTCCGTCCACGCAGAAAAAGCCCATGTCTTCAAAGACCTTGAGCGCCGTGCTTTTGCCTGAACCGGACATGCCGGAGACAATGACCACGTTTTTCTGTTCAGGTTGAGGCTGCATGGGGATACTCCGAATGCGTTCGTGCTAGACGGTCTGCAGCAGATGCCACAGTCCTTCCTGACCGGGGGAATTGGCAAAGGCCTGGCGGAACGATCCGTCTTTGAGCAGGCGGGAAACCGTGGCCAGGAGTTTCAAATGCAGGCCAACCACGTTTGAAGGAGCCAGCACCGTGAAAAAGATGCTGGCCGGCTTGTGGTCCAGGCTGGCAAAATCCACGCCTTCGTGGCTGCGGCCGACAATGACCAGAACCTGATCGATGCTGTCCAGCTTGCCATGAGGGATGGCGATGCCGTCTCCGATGCCGGTGGTCCCGAGCATTTCCCGGTCCATGAGGACCTGGGTCACGCGCTTGGGGTCAAGATCGGGGTATTTGGTCGACAGCGTCGAAACGAGTTCGGCCAGGACCTCGGTTTTGGTCCTGGCCGAGAGGTCGGAGATGATCAAATCCTTGTCCAGGTATTCAGCAAGCTTCATTCCCTATACCCCGGGGTCGATCAAACCGAAATCGCCGGTTTTGCGTCGGTAAATGACATTGATCCTTTCGCTTTCGGCGTTGAGGAATACGAGGAATTCGTTGTCCGAGCTTTCAAGCTGCAGCGCTGCTTCTTCAACGATCATGGGCTTGGGCGAGAAGTCATCGGTTTTTTGGATGACGGGCTTGCGCCTGGTGTCCGCGTCGTCGTCAAAACTCGCGGCGTCCATGCGGGGGCTGTCGCTGCCGCCCTTGCGTCGGCTCTTGTCCTTATCGCGGGTCTTGCGCATCTGGGCTTCAAGCTTGTCCCAGACGAGGTCGACGGTGGAGTACATGTCCTCGCTGTCTTCGCGGGCGGAGATATGCACGTTCTTTCCAGTCAGCACTATATCGGCGACATGCCGGAATTTCTCCACTTCGAGATTGACCTGCAGCTCAGCGTCGGGGGTGCCGGCCATGAATTTGGCGAGCTTGCCGAAGCGGTCCTTGGCGTATTTGCGCAGATGGTCGGAAGGATCGAAGTTTTTGAAATTGAAGGTAATCCTCATGGAAGCCTCCTCGATTGTTGAGGGTCAGCCCTTTTTGCCGTCCGAAAGGGGCGGCCCAAAGGGCGGGATATCAAAAAACCTGTTTTCGCTTTGATGAGGAATCGATCCCCAGCACCGCGCGATATTTGGCCACTGTTCGCCGGGCGATGTTCACATCCAGCCGTTCCTTCAGCACCGAAGCGATTTTTTCATCGCTGTAGGGGTGCTTCGGGTCTTCCTCGCTGACCATTTTCTTTATGATGGCCTTGACCGATTCGGATCCGACCTGGGTTCCATCATCCATTTCCAGCGCGGAATTGAAGAAAAATTTCAGTTCCATGATGCCGTGCGGGGTGGCCACGTATTTGTTCGTGGTGATCCGGCTGACCGTGGACTCGTGCATTTCGATGTCATCGGCTACATCCTTGAGGATGAGCGGTTTGAGCTTGGTCACCCCGTGTTCAAAAAAGCCCCGCTGAAACCTGACAATGCTTTCAACCACTTTATATAATGTTCTTTGCCTTTGGTGCAAGCTCTTCATGAGCCACATGGCGGAGCGCATCTTGTCGTGCAGATATTCACGGTCCGGGCCTTTGACGGCCAGGTGCATGTCGTCCATGTAGTACGGGCTGAGCTGCAACTTGGGCAGGCCGTCGTCGTTCATGACGATGACGAAATCCCCTTCGTATTCGTACACGAAAACATCCGGGCTGACATATATGGTGCTCTCGCTGCCGTAACTGGCGCCCGGCATGGGGTCCAGGGACTGGATTATGTCCAGATAGGCCTTGAGATCCTCCATCTGGATCTTGAACTTGCGCAGGAGCGGTTTGTAGCGGCGCTTTTCGATGTCTTCGAGATGTTCCCCCACCAGGGAGATCAGGATGGGATCGTCCTGGCCCAGCATTTCCAGCTGGATGAGCAGGCATTCCCGAGGAGAGCGCGCGGCCACGCCCACGGGATCGAAGCGCTGCAGACGATGCAGCATGGACTCCACCAGGGCCAGGGGAGAGAGCGTCTCGGAGGCGATGTCCTCGGCGGTGCTCATCAGGTAGCCCTGGGAATCGAGGTTGCCGATGATGGCCTCGCCGATCATCTCCTCTTCTTCGGTGATGTTGGACAGACAGAGCTGCCACAGCAGATGACCATCCAGGGAAGGCTTGCCCGAGAGCCTGGCCTCGTAGGACATCATCTCCTCAAGGGCCTCGGTCTCCTTGAACTGCACTTGCTTGGCGGTGCTTGAAAAATCGCCGAGGTAGTTTTCCCAGTCCGCGTTGCGCATCAGCTCCGCGTCTTCGTAGGAAGTTTCCGGGCGTGTTTCTGCCGGAGCCTGGATTTCGTGCTCTTCTGAAATTTCCTTGACCCCCTCCTCAAGCATGGGGTTCTCAAGCAACTCCTGCTGAACGGCTTCGAGAAGCTCGAATCTGGAGAGCTGAAGCAGCTTGATGGCCTGCTGCAGCTGCGGTGTCATGACCAGCTGCTGCGTCAGCTTGAGGTTTTGTCGGAGTTCAAGGCCCATAATTGATTTGGTTTCACCGTGTCAGAGGATTGCAGGCTAAAAAACTACCCAGTAACGAATCTGCCATAAAGCTTAGGTCCTGGCAATCCTTGGAAAATCGTGTCCGCTAGAGGCTGAATCCTTCACCGAGGTAAACCTTGCGCGCACCCGGGTCGGCGACGATCTCTTCCGGGCTGCCGTTCAGGATGATGCGGCCGTCGTGGACAAGGTACGCACGGTCGCAGATCTGGAGCGTTTCGCGAACATTGTGGTCGGAGATGAGCACGCCGATGTTCTTGTCGCGAAGGTCCCGGATGATGGCCTGGATGTCGTCCACGGCCAGGGGATCGATGCCGGCGAAGGGTTCGTCCAGGAGGATGAATTTTGGATTCTGGATCAGGGCGCGGGCAATTTCCAGCCTGCGGCGTTCTCCGCCGGACAGAAAGGCGGCCAGCTGTCCTTCAAGGCGGGTGATCCCCAGTTCATCGAGCAGCCTGTCCGCCGTGTGCTTTTGCTCGTCGCGTGAGAATCCCGAATATTCGAGAATCAGTTGCAGGTTCTGACGCACGGTCAGTTTGCGAAAGATTGAGCTTTCCTGCGGCAGGTAGCTCATGCCCGCGCGGGCCCTTTTGTGCAGGGGCCAGCGGGTTATGTCCTGGCCGTCCAGGAGGACCTGTCCCCGCGTGGGCCGCACGATGCCCGCGAGCATGTAGAAGGTGGTCGTCTTGCCTGCCCCGTTGGGCCCCAGGACGCCAACCACTTCGCCCTGGCTCACGTCAAGCTCGATGTCGTGCACGACATCCCTGGCTCCGTAACGCTTGGCCAGATTCTGACCGGTCAGGGTGGTCACTGCCCAAGCCCCTGGTTGCCGGCGGGAGTGTTGAAGATGGCCTCGACCCGTCCCTTGCCGCCCAGGACCTCGCTGCGGTTTTCCTTGATGTAGAGCTTTATGACCTCGCCTTGGATCTTGTTGGCGCCTTCCATGAGCATGGGGCTGTCTTCCATGGTCAGTAGGTCCTTGTCGGCTTCGTAGGTGGCCTTTCCGCAGGTGCCGGTGCGGCCCTTGTCCGCTTTTATGCGCACGTTGCCCTTGGCGATGATTTTCTTGATGGCTCCCTGCTCGTCAGGCACGCTCTGGGTGGCGTTCTTGGCGCCATCCTTTTTTTCCAGCAGCACGGTCAGCGTGTCGGACCAGAGCTGGATGTCCTGACGAATGACATACACGGAGCCGGTGAAAATCACTTGGTCCCCTTTCTGGGTGTAGGTCATGGTGTCGGAAGTGATCTTGACCGGGACGGTCTCGGCCGCCCAGAGAGGCGTCGCACAGGCGAGGAAGAGAAGAATTATGAGTGAACGCATTTGGTAACCCGCTTGTCAGTTCATGATGACCTGGACGTTGCCTTGGGCCAGGAAGTCCCCTGTGTCCAGAAAATATGTCAGGGTGTCCGAGCGGCCCTGCATGGATTCGCCAGTCAGTTCAACCGTGCCGCCGAGCACGAGTGTGCGGTTTTGTCCTGTGTAGTCAAGGGTCTCGGAGCGCATCTCGTATTGGCCCTGGGTGCCGTTGACCCCATCCCACATTCTGGCCCGGTCCTCTTTTTGCCAGACCTGCCCCCTGGGCGCCCGAACTTCGATGGGTTCCCCGCCTTCTTCGCCCCAATAGACGATGATCGGGGCGGCGAGCGTCAGTTCATCGCCGTTTTCGGAGTAGTCGGCGCCGGTGGCGCTCAGGTTCCAGAGCTTCTTGCCGTCCTTGCCCTGGCTCAGGTTTACGCCTTTGAGGCTCAGGTCCACATCCAGATTCCGGATCGACGGATTGTCCAGACGCTCGGGCCAGAGCAGGCGTTTGCCGAGCATCGCGATTCCGGCCAGAACGACAAGGGCCAAAAGCCCGACCAACAGTCGCTTCATTCCCGGACCCAGTCCTGCCAAAGGGCTTCGAGTTTGCCCTGGGCGCGCAGGATGAAATCTATGGCTTCGCGCACGGCACCCTGGCCTCCCATGGATCTGGTGGTCCAGGCCGCGAGTTTCAATATCTCGGGGCGGGCGTTGGGGACGGCGATGGGCAGCCCGACCAGGGACATAGGCGCCGCATCGACCCAGTCGTCACCGACATAGGCCATCTGCGCCAAGGGGATGCCCGTCTCTTCGGAAATCCGGCGCAGGATCGGGGCCTTGCGGTGATGGCCGGGATAGTAATGGCTGATGCCAAGCTCCGTGACCCGCCTGCGCACTGCCGGGGAATCAAGGCCGGTGATGACCGCGAATTCGATGCCGGCCTGCGGGGCCATCTTGATGGCCAGTCCGTCCTGGACGTTGAAGCGTTTCATCACGCAGCCTGATTCGTCATAATAGAGGCCGCCGTCGGTGAGCACCCCGTCCACGTCCAGGATGATCAGACGCACGTCCCGGGCGAGGAGTTCAGCATTCATTTGGGATGCTCCAGATGGCCGCCAGCTCCGAGAGAAGGGTGCGTGCCTTGGCCAGGGGCCAGGAATTGGGGCCGTCGCAGAGGGCCTTGTCCGGGTCCGGATGGATCTCCATGAAGAGGCCCTGGCAGCCGCAGGCCACGGCAGCCCGGGCCAGCGGCGGCACGAACTCGCGCTGGCCGCCGGAGGACGTGCCCTGTCCGCCGGGCAGTTGCACGGAGTGGGTGGCGTCGAAGATCACGGGGCAGCCGAACTGCTTCATGATGACCAGGGAGCGAAAATCCACGACCAGATTGTTGTAGCCGAACATGGATCCGCGCTCGGTCAGCCAGATGCGCTCGAATCCTTCGGAGCGGATTTTTTCCACCGGTCCCTGCATGTCCCAGGGTGCCATGAACTGTCCTTTCTTGATGTTCACGATGCGCTCGGTGCGCGCGGCGGCGAGCAGCAGATCGGTCTGGCGGCAAAGGAAGGCAGGAATCTGAAGCACGTCGGCCACCTCGGCCACCAGGGATGCCTGGCGCGGCTCGTGGATGTCCGTGATCACGGGCAGCCCGGTGCGGCTCTTGATCTGGGCCAGCCAATCGAGCCCCATGTCCAGCCCTGGTCCGCGGAAGCTCGCTCCGGCCGTGCGGTTGGCCTTGTCATAGGAACTCTTGAAGATGAGCGGCAGATTCAGATCGCGCGCGATGGCCTGCAATTCGACGGCCACGGTCATGGCCATGTCCAGGCTTTCGAGCACGCAGGGTCCGGCGATGAGAAAGGGGCGGCCGGCGACCAGGGTGGAGCAGTCAATCATGTTGTTACTCGGCTTTCTTGTTGGCCACGGCCGCGCGAATGAATTCGCGGAACAGCGGATGTGGCTGCATGGGGGTGGAGGTGAATTCCGGATGGAACTGGCAACCCAGGAACCACGGATGATCCTTGATTTCCACTATTTCAACCAGGCTCTTGTCCGGGGACAGGCCGCTGATGGTCAGCCCTGCTTCCTCGAAACGGCTCTGGTAGGCGCTGTTGAATTCGTAGCGGTGGCGATGACGTTCCGAAACCTCGACCGCGCCGTAGGCTTCAAAGGCGCGGGTGTCTTTCTCGATCACGCAGGGGTAGGCGCCAAGACGCATGGTTCCGCCTTTTTCACTCGTCATGTCGCGGCGTTGCACGCACTTCTTGCGGAAATCGAACCACTCCTTCATCAGATAGATGACCGGATCCGGAGTGGTCAGGTCGAACTCCTCGGAGTTGGCCTTGGTCAGGCCCATGACGCTTCTGGCGTACTCGATGACCGCGCACTGCATGCCAAGGCAGATGCCGAAGAAGGGGGTCCTGTTTTCGCGGGCATGGGTGATGGCCGCGATCTTGCCTTCTACGCCGCGGATGCCGAAGCCGCCGGGAACGAGGATGCCGTCGGCCTCGGCGAGGGTCTCGGCCACGTTTTCGGCGGTGATTTCCTCGGAATTGACGTACAGGAAGCGGATGGCCGCGTTGTTGGCCACGCCGCCATGGGTCAGGGCCTCATGCAGGCTCTTGTAGGCTTCCTTCAAGTCCACGTACTTGCCGACGATGGCAATGGTGACCTCTGACGTTGGATGGTGCAGGTTGTAGACGAGATTCTTCCATTCCTGCAGGTCCGGATTCTTGGCGGCCAGTCGCAGGAGAATGGCGATTTTCTGGTCAACACCTTCATTATAAAGGGTCAGGGGCAGTTCGTAGATGTGGTTTACGTCTATGGCGGTGAAGACCGCGTCCTGGTCCACGTTGCAGAACAATGAAATTTTGCGTTTGATGTCGTCGCCAAGGTCCACTTCGGAGCGGCAGAGGATGATGTCCGGCTGGATGCCAAGGCTGCGCAGTTCCTTGACGGAATGCTGGGTGGGCTTGGTTTTGAGCTCGCCGGCGGTCTTGATGTAGGGCACCAGCGTGAGGTGGATGTAGAGGACGTTGTCCTTGCCGAGGTCGGCCCGCAACTGGCGGATGGCTTCCAGGAAGGGCAGGCCCTCGATGTCGCCCACGGTGCCGCCAATCTCGACCAGGGTCACGTCCAGGTCGTCGCTGGCCAGGCTCAGGATGGACGACTTGATCTCGTCGGTGATGTGCGGGATGACTTGGACCGTGCCGCCCAGGTAGTCGCCGCGACGTTCCTTGGTGATGACGGTATTGTAGATGCGCCCGGACGTGTAGTTGTTGCGCTGACTCAAGTGGGTGCCGAGGTAGCGCTCGTAGTGCCCAAGGTCCAGATCCGTTTCGGCTCCGTCGTCGGTGACGTAGACTTCGCCGTGCTGGAAGGGGTTCATGGTGCCCGGGTCGACGTTGATGTACGGGTCAAGCTTCTGGATGGATACCCGAAGCCCCCGCGCTTTTAGAAGAGCCGCGATGGATGCGGCGGCCAGTCCTTTACCCAGAGAGGACAATACCCCGCCGGTCACAAAAATGAATTTGGTGTTCATCGCTGCCTCGCTCACCTGAATATTTCTTCGGTCTGAATCCGCGCTTGGCGCGGCCAGACATGGTCCACAAAACAAATGGGCCACCTGTCGGCAGCCCGAAAATTGACATCCGTATGTCCGCTGGAACATTTGGCAGCGGACTTCCTGCTTGTCAAGCGGCCCCTGGTGTCCTGCAAACACCTTGGGTTCAATAGCAGAAAGAACGCCGAGTGCAAACAGTCGGAAAGGGCGATTTTCAGGCTTGCGCCTGTTTTGCTTGGACTGTAATGGGCTTGGGTACTTAATCAAACAGCTCGGCTACGGCCGATTTTGGAGGGGTGATGGCTCAGGTCAAAACATTGGTAATTACCGGCTACGGTACGAATTGCGAGCGGGAATGCGCCTTTGCGGCGGATCAGGCTGGTTCGGACCAGACCACCATCGCTTATTTTTCCGATCTGACGGCGGACAAGATCACCTTGACCGACTACAATTTTCTGATCCTGCCCGGAGGTTTTCTCGACGGCGACGATCTCGGCTCGGCCCAGGCCGCAGCGTTGCGCTGGCGGCACATGCTGACCAAGAGCGGCAAGTCCCTCATGGAGGAGCTTAAGCGCTTCCTTGACGCGGGCGGCCTCATCCTTGGCATCTGCAACGGCTTTCAGTTGCTGGTCAAGCTGGGTCTTCTTCCCGCTCTTGATGGCGCCTACTTCACCCGCCAGGTCTCGCTCAGCCACAACGATTCGGCCAAGTACGAGGACCGCTGGGTGACGCTGAAGATCAACGCGGAGTCTCCCTGCGTTTTCACCAAGGGGCTCGATTATCTTTACGTCCCCGTCCGTCACGGCGAGGGCAAGCTCGTTCCTGGTGACGACACGACCCTCTCCCGCCTGCAGGAGCAGAATCTCATCGCCCTGCAATACGTGGATCCGCAGACCCGGGAAGTGACCCAGGAGTATCCGGCCAATCCCAATGGCTCGCCGCTTGGCATCGCCGGACTGACCGATCCTTCCGGCCGAATCCTCGGGCTCATGCCTCACCCCGAGGCCTACAATCATCCCACCAACCATCCGCGCTGGACCAGGGGTGAGACTTCCACTCTGGGCACGGAACTGCTCAAGGGCGGGATCGAATATCTGAAGGCCAGATAGGACGGTTTGAAAACGTGTCCAAAGAGGATGCAAAGATCATTGACAGCGCCCCCATGACTTTCTACTGTGCGCCTTCCCCGACGCCGGGCCCGGATGACCTGCTGGCCTGGGAGCCCTACATGCACGAGGCGCTGAAGCTTGCGCATCTGGCGGAAGGGCGGGGTGACGTGCCCGTGGGCGCGGTGGTCATCGATGGCAGCGGCCAGATTCTGGGCCGGGGCGAGAACAGAACGATATTTGAAAACGATCCCACGGCCCACGCCGAAATCCTGGCCTTGCGAGAGGCCTGCGCCAAGGTGGGGAATCATCGTCTGACCGACGCCGTGCTGGTGGTGACCCTTGAACCCTGCATCATGTGCCTGGGAGCGGTCATCCAGGCCCGCCTGGCCGGAGTGGTCTACGCCGCCGCAGACCCCAAGGCCGGATGTCTGGTCAGCCGCATGGACGGCACGGCGCTGCCCTGGAGCAACCACCATTTCTGGTCTCTGGGCGGGGTTCTGGAACAGGAATGCAGCGCAAAACTGAGCGGCTTTTTCAAACAGCGCCGCCAGGAAAAGAAAATTTCAAAAAACCTCGCGGAGAGGTAGCGAAGTCCGGCCGTAACGCGCTCGACTCGAAATCGAGTTACCGGCTAATCCCCGGTACGTGGGTTCGAATCCCACCCTCTCCGCCATTTCATACTCCAGCACAAACCCCGGTTTTCCTAAATCCAAGGAAAACCGGGGTTTATTCGTTTTGAGAGACGCTTAAGGACTATTGCTTGACCATGGGCTGATCGCAGCACACGAGTTCTCCCGCACCGCCTTCCTGCACGAGCACGACGGCACCACACGCTTCACATTTGTAAACTTCACCTTTTTCCGAAGACATAGAATTCTCCTTGTTGAATGTTGTGGTGGATTATGATTTTTCACAAGGGGCATGCCGGTTGGGCGTTGCGAACGCTTATGAGTGAGCGGCTTGAATCAGTGATGAATACGAAGAGGGGGAGCGAACGCCGTGGCTCAGCAACCGGGGACCAATCCTGCATCTGTGATGATTCTACGGAATGTTGCGAATTGGTAAGACCATAACAGTGTGTTGGTTTTTGTGCAATAGCTCGGCCTTGAATGTGCGGGCGTTCTATCTTTTGTGCTTTTTCCCTGTACTTGCGGGGGCTAAGGCCAGATTCGTCCTGCCTTTCGACCCTGCTTTAATCGGTGCCCAGAACGGGGAATTTGCCCTGTGTTGGCGCTTCGTAAAAAAGTTGATCGGCCCTGGGCTTTGCAGCACAGGACCGATTAGATGAGGAAATGAGCCGGTCATCCGGCCAAGGCCTGAAGGGGTAGGCCGTTAGTAGGTCTGCTGGCCGGAGTTCGGGTTGACGCGGATTTCCACGCGGCGGTTCATCTGGCGGCCTCCGGGATTGTCGTTAGAGGCAACGGGCCGGGATTCCCCGTAGCCCACGGCGCTGATCCGGGCCGGACTTACTCCGCGTTCCGTGAGCAGGCGCTGCACGCTCCAGGCGCGTCGTTCGGACAGTCCCTGGTTGTAGGCGTCGGAGCCGGTGCTGTCGGTGTGGCCTTCAACCACGATGGTTGTCTGCGGGTACTTGACGAGAATCTGGGCGATGCGTTCGATTTCGTTGTACAGACCGGGCAAAACCACATCGGAGTCCACGTCGAAGGTCACATCCCCCTTGAGGGTCAGGGCCAGGAGGTCGCCCTCGCGCCGGATCGCCACCTCTTCGGACTGAGCCAGGGCCTGCCGCATTTCGGCTTCCTGGTTGTCCATCATGCGCCCGGCTCCTGCCCCGGCCAGACCACCGATGGTTGCTCCGGCAGCGGCACCGATGGCCGCGCCCTTGGCGTCACGGCCGATGATACCTCCCAATACCGCGCCTGCGACAGCGCCTCCGCCCGCACCGTACACGGCGCCCTTGGTGGTCTTGGATTGCTGGTCCATGGTGGCGCAGCCGGTCGCTGCGAACACGACAATCAATGCGATCATAAAGATTTTTTTCATGGTGATGCCATCCTTTGAGGCTGATGTTTTTGACTGATTTTTAAATATAAATCTGTTCCCATGCACCGTCAACATTTGCACGGGCAACGCGATGCCCGCGTATCCGAAACATAACGTAAACAGCACGCCATGTCATGCGGCCCGGACTGAAAATAAGGGGTTTTGGCCGTAAAGTAGGATGTCTCTTCCCATGGATTGGGCACTGTGGTAAAATGCGAAGAATTGCAAGAGCTTCTGTAGATGGAAGCGTCTGGTCGCCCCGTCTTTGCGCAGTTCGTGCAGTCTCGTTTCGGATTCGTTCAGGGTCTTTGCCAGCAAGTCCGTCGGGGGTGTCCGGCCGGAAGCGATGCCCCGCATGCTCTCCACCGTGATGGCCGCAAGCTCGCGCAGTTCCCGGTCCATGATGATCTCGTAGCCCTGTCCCTGTTCACTGTTCAGAGCCTGGAGCATGGTCTGCAAATGTGCGTGGCATTTTTCAAGCGTGCGGACCTTGAGGCCCAAAAGGTCGGTGTCCTCGTGGTACATCCGTCGCTCATGGCGCAGCACCTTCTGAAAGAGAGCGCGGTCTTCCCTGATATCCGTCTGGAACTGGTCCAGAAGGTTGGGGGCGAGCCCGGACTGCATGGCCAGGAAGGCGTTCATGATGGCTTCGTAATGCCTGGCGCAGTCTCCGAAGCGCATCATGAGCCGGGCCTTGAGGGCGGTGCCAGCGCGAACCGGCCACAGGGCGATGCTGACTACGAAGGCCGCAGCCACGCCCACGCCGATCTCCACCACGCGGAGCATGCCGAAGACGATGCGGTCGTCCTGGTCGTACCCGGCCAGGACGACGATGCACACGGTGATGGCCGCCATGCGGTATCTGGCGTTGTATCTGGTCATGTAGGCGCAGAACGCCACCGAGAGGAACAGGGCCAGAACGGTCATGGGCTGCGTCTGGGGAAAGAGCAGGATGGCCGCCAGTCCGATTGCCGCTCCGACGGCCGTTCCGGAGAAGCGGTACAGGCACATCTGGACGGAGTCCGCGACATAGACCTGCATGACGATGACGGCGGACAACGTCGCCCAGTACCCGAATTTCAGGTCGAGCAGGTGCGCCACGCCATAAGCCAGCACAGCGGCGATACCGGTTTTCAGGCCATGGCGGATCATGGCCGGATGGGAATCCGGATCGATGAACGGCATGGCCGGTTTTTCCGGATGCGCCCGGGGCGTTGGGCTCAGGTCAGAGGAATTATCGGCGTTCGTGCTCATGCGTGTTTTCTCCAAGCCAGGATCGAAGCCATGGCGTCATTCCCATTCCTTTCGTCCATCCCGCCCGGAAAGTCCATTTCGTCCATTTCTGCCCAGCCCGGCGCCTTGGGCCAGCCAGAACCGATTTGCGCATTGCCGCTCCCTGCATTATGCTCATGGGCTTACGTATCCCTTCCACTTCAGCAAAAGCGTGACCCCATTGACCTCACTCACCCCGGAACAACTCGCCAAGGCAGACGCCGTCATCGCCGAACATCGCGACATCCCTGGCTCCCTCATCACGGTCCTGCGGCTTTGTCAGGATATCGCCGGATATTTTCCGCTCGAACTCATCCGGCATATCGCAGACGGGATGGAACTGCCCGTGTCCAAGGTTTATGGAGTCGTCTCCTTCTATTCGATTTTTTCCCTCAAGCCAAAGGGCCGCCACACGGTGCGTGTCTGCACCGGAACGGCCTGCTATGTGCGGGGAGTGCGAGAGGTTCTGGACCGGGTCGAGCACCGCTTCGGGGGCAAGGCCGGGGGCACCTGCGAGGGCGGCCGTTTCAGCCTTGAGCCCGTGCGCTGTCTGGGCGCCTGCGGCCTGGCGCCGGTCATGGTCGTGGACCGCGACACCCACGGTGGAGTCACGCCCGATTCGGCCTGCGCCATTCTGGAGGAATACAAATGACCCCGACCATGAAGCTTGACCGAGCGGGTCTGACGGCGTTGCGAAACCGGGAGCGGGAACTCCTGGACACGGCCGCCCCGCGCATCTTCTGCTGCAGCGGCACGGGCTGCCACGCCACGGGCTCCCTTCCGCTCATCGAGACCCTGCGCGAGGAAGCCGCGCGGCAGGGCGACGGCGTGCAGGTCATCGAGACGGGCTGTAACGGCTTCTGCGCCTTGGGGCCGGTGGTCGTCATGCAGCCCGGCGGCATCCTGTACTGCAAGGTGCGCGTGGAGGACGCGGCCGACGTGGTCGCCTCGGCCGGGGGCGAACCCGTTGAGCGCCTGCTGTACCGGGACCCGAAGGGCACGGCCGTGGCCTCCATGGACGAGATCCCCTTCTTCGCCCTGCAGCGCCCCTGGACCCTGCGCAACAAGGGCCGCATCGATCCCGAGAACATCGGCCATGCCATCGCCCGAGAAGGCTACCAGGGGCTGGCCAAGGCCCTTTTCGACATGGCCCCGGCAGGCATCGTCGAGGAGATGCGCGCCTCCGGCCTGCGCGGACGCGGCGGGGCGGGTTTTCCCACGGGCCTGAAATGGAAGTTCGCGGCCGCCTCGCCCGGCGACGTCAAGTACGTGCTCTGCAACGCCGACGAAGGCGATCCGGGCGCGTTCATGGACCGCTCCATCCTCGAGTCCGACCCGCACGCGGTGCTCGAAGGCATGCTCATCGCGGCCGTGGCCATCGGCTCCCGCCAGGGCTACATCTACTGCCGTTCCGAATATCCCCTGGCCATCAAACGCCTGACCATCGCCATCGGCCAGGCCCGGGAACTGGGCCTCTTGGGGGAAAACATCCTGGGCAGCGATTTTTCCTTTGATCTTGAAATCTACCAGGGCGCGGGCGCCTTTGTCTGCGGCGAGGAGACGGCGCTCATGCGCTCCATCGAGGGAAAGCGCGGCATGCCCGTCCCCCGGCCGCCGTTTCCGGCGCAGAAGGGCCTGTGGGGCAAGCCGACCATCCTCAACAACGTCGAGACCCTGGCCAATGTCGGCCGCATCATCCGTCTTGGCGGGGCGCACTACGCGAGCGTCGGCACCGAGGGCAGCAAGGGCACGAAGGTTTTTGCCCTGTCCGGCGACGTGAACAACATCGGGCTGGTCGAGGTGGACATGGGCACGCCCCTGTCCGTGCTGGTCAACGACATCGGCGGCGGGGTGCCGGGCAAGCGCTCATGCAAGGCCGTGCAGCTCGGCGGGCCGTCGGGCGGAAGCATCCCGGCGCACCTGCTGGACACGCCCGTGGACTACGAGGCCATCAGTCAGGCCGGGGCCATCATGGGCTCGGGCGGGGTCATCGTCATGGACGACCGCACCTGCATGGTCGACATGGCCCGCTTCTTCATGGACTTCATCCAGGACGAATCCTGCGGCAAATGCACGCCGTGTCGGGAGGGGACCAGGCGGCAGCTCGAAATTCTGACCCGCATCTGCGAGGGCAAGGGCGCTCCCGGTGACCTGCGCACCCTCGAAGACCTGGCCGCGGTCATCACCGACGCCTCCCTGTGCGGGTTGGGCCAGACCGCGTCCAACCCGATCCTCTCGGCCCTGCGCCACTTCCGGGACGAGTTCGAGGCGCACATCAACGAAAGGCGCTGCCCGGCCAAACGCTGCGTGGCCCTGCTCAAGTTCGAGGTCCGCGAGGATCTGTGCCGCAAGTGCGGACTGTGCCACAAGGCCTGCCCGGCCGGGGCCGTGATCTGGGCCAAGAAGCAGGTCGCGCGCATCGACCGGGAAAAATGCGTGCGATGCCTGGCGTGTTTCCAGGCCTGTCCCTTTGACTGCATCGAATGACGGGAGCGCCATGGAACTGACCATCAACGACATCACCTGCACTTTCGCCCCCGGCCAGACCATTCTGGAGGTGGCCACGGCGCACGGCATATTCATACCGACCCTGTGCCACCTGCCGAATTGCACGCCCACCGGTGCCTGCCGCATCTGCGTGGTGGAGGTTTGGGGCGCGCGCACCCTGGTCGCGTCCTGTGCGGCTCCGGCGACCGAGGGCATGATTGTCGGCACCGAAACCGAACGGGTTCTGCGCGCCCGCAAGACCATCCTGCGCCTCATGCTCGACTCCGGAAACCATGACTGCCTGCTCTGTCCGGCGGCGGGAGACTGCGTTTTGCAAAGCCTCGCGTTCCGCTACGGGGTCGGCACCGGCACCTTCGAGCGGCCCAAACCGCGCCATCGTCCCGAGACCGGCAATCCGTTCATTGTTCGCGATTTTTCCAAGTGCATCCTGTGTGGTCGTTGCGTGCAGGCCTGCAACGAGGTGCAGGTCAACGAGGCCATCGATTACGGATATCGCGGGGCCGCCACCAAGATCGTGGCCGGTTGCGACTCCACCCTGGCCGAGTCGGACTGCGTTTTTTGCGGCGAATGCCTGCAGGTCTGTCCGGTGGGGGCGCTGAGCATTCATGATGCGCGCGGCAAGGCCCGCCTGTGCGAGACGCGTCCGGTACGTACCACCTGCCCGTATTGCGGCGTGGGCTGTCAGATGGACGTGCATGTCAAGGACGGGCGCATCCAGCATGTGCTGGGCGCCGTGGACGGGCACAACGAAGGCAGCCTCTGCGTGAAGGGCCGTTTTGCCCTGGATTTCACCGCGCATCCCGAGCGCCTGAGGACTCCGCTGATCCGCCGCGACGGCGTGCTTGTTCCGGCCAGTTGGGACGAGGCGCTTGATCTGGTGGCTTCGCGCCTTTTGGCCCTGCGCGAGGAGCATGGGCCGCGCAGCCTGGGTTTTCTGGCCTCGGCCCGCTGCACCAACGAGGAAAACTACCTGTTCCAGAAGCTGGCGCGCTGCATGGGCACCAACAACGTGGATCACTGCGCGCGGCTGTGCCATGCCTCATCCCTGGAGGCGCTGGTGCAGGCCTTCGGCAGCGCTTCGCCGACCAATGTCATGGCCGATGTGGTCAACGCCGAGGTGATCCTGGTCACCGGCTCCAACACCACCGAAACGCATCCCGTGTTCTCAAGTCGCATCAAGCGCGCCGCCCGCGCAGGCGCAACGCTCGTGGTCGTGGACCCGCGCGCTGTCGGCCTGACCCGCCACGCCGATCTCTGGCTGCGGCCCAGGCCCGGAACCGACATCGCCTGGATCAACGGCCTCATGCACGTCATCCTGCGCGAGGGTCTGGAGAACCGGGACTTCATAGATCGCCGGACCGAAGGGTTCGAGGAGCTGCGCGAGGCCCTGGCCGTCTATACTCCGGCATATGTGCAGGCCGCGACCGGAATTCCGGCCGCCGACCTTGAGCGGGCGGCGCGTCTATATGCCCGGGCGGGGGCGGCGACGATCCTGTATTGCATGGGCATCACCCAGCACACCTGCGGTACGGACACGGTGTTGGCCCTGGCCAATCTGGCCATGCTCTGCGGTCAGGTGGGGCGGCCGGGTGCGGGGATCAATCCGCTGCGGGGGCAGAACAACGTGCAGGGTTCCTGTGACATGGGCGGGTTGCCGGGCGTTTTGCCCGGGTACGGGCGGGTGGACGATGATGCGGCTCTGGGACGGATTGAAAGCCTGTGGAAGATGTCCCTCTCCAGGACTCCGGGCCTGACCGCCACGGAGATGATGGCCACGCCGCAGGTCAGGGGCATGTACATCATGGGTGAGAATCCCATGGTCTCGGACGCGGACGTGGCGCATGTGCGCAGGAGACTGGATGAACTCGATTTTCTGGTCGTGCAGGACATTTTTCTGACCGAGACCGCGCGGCTTGCCGATGTGGTCCTGCCGGCCGCGTCCGCCCTCGAAAAGGACGGCACTTTCACCAACACCGACCGCCGTGTGCAGCGTGTGCGCGCGGCCGTGCCGTGCCCGGGAGAGGCGCTCCCGGACTGGCGCATCCTGAATCTTCTGGGCCCGCGCCTGGGCGTGCCCATGGGCTATGATCGTCCCGAGGAGATCATGCGCGAGATCGCCCTGGCCGCCCCCATCTACGCAGGCATCGATTACCGGCGCATCAGGTGGGAGGGGATCGTCTGGCCCTGCCCGGACCAGACCCATCCCGGCACCCCCATCCTGCACCGTGAGGCTTTTCCCCGAGGCAGGGGACGTTTTATCCCAACGCATCCGCAAGCCCCGGCGGAGATGCCGGACGCGGACTACCCCTTTGTACTCAGCACCGGCAGAGTGCTTGAGCATTACCACACCGGCACCATGACCCGCAAAAGCGAGGGACTGAATCGGATCATGCCCTCGTGCCCGGTCGAGATTCACCCCGAGGACGCCGCGCGTCTGGACATAGCGTCCGGCCAGCAGGTCCGGGTGGCTTCGAGGCGCGGCGAGATCACGGTCACGGCCAGGGTCACCGGCCGCGTCACGCCGGGCATGGTCTTCATTCCCTTTCATTTCGCCGAGGCGGCGGCCAACGAACTGACCAACTCCGCCTGTGATGCCGCCGCCAGGATTCCGGAGTTCAAGGTCTGTGCGGTGAGGGTCTGGCCTGCATGAGGCCGCGCTTCATTCGATGCTCACAAGCCAGGCATGAAATTCCCGCTTCGTCTTGAATCCAACGCCCACGGCTCCCTTGTGCAGGTAAAGGCAGTAGGCCCAGTCCGGTGAGTAGGCGCTGCTGGTCGAGGACCAGTAGGCCTCCTGCGGGTTCTCGAAGGGATGTCCGGCGGGCAGGGCCGGGTCGTGCCGCTCGGCGTCGACGAGGGACTCCAGCTCCCGGATGTTCGGCAGGCGCCAGCGCAGATCGCTCGCGCGGTGCCTCCTGGCCGCCTCCAGCGCCTCCTCCCACGTACACACCCCGCACAGGTCCGCCGAGCTCGTCCACAGCAGCCCCGTCAGCAGGTCGCGCACGCCCGCGTCCTCCGGCGCAAAGCGCGGTTCGGGCCACGCCGCGCCTTTGAGCAGCTCCGCGTCCTGCCCCGTCCCCTCGTAGTCCACGACATTTCCGGCCACGTTATGGCACGTCAGCTGCCCGGTCCGCGCCAGGAGCGGGCTTTCCCCGCGCACGGGCCAGACCATGGCGTCGCGTGTCTTGTCGCCGTAGAACATGCGCCCGCCCTCCAGGTGCACGTGCCAGGCGTAGCCCGGCGCGCGGCTGGCCGTGGTCGAAGTCCAGTACCAGGTCTGGCTGACCGTGAACGGATGCTGCGCAGGCAGGGCGGGGCGATGGTGGTTGTAGCTGATCAGGCTTGAAAGTTCCCGCCGATTGGGCAGACGCCAGTCGGCATGGCCGAAGGCGTGTTCCTCGTTCATCCGGGCCACGGCCGAGAGCGCCTCGGGCCAGGACATGGGGAAGTCACCGAGGCTTGCAGTGCGGGGCCAGACAAGGCCCGTCAGGAGGTCTTGCGCCAGGTCGTTTTCCAGCAGCTCGAACCTTGGTTCAGGCCAGGCAAGTCCAGTGCGAAACTCTCCGTCCTGACCGCTGCCTGCGCAGTCCACGGGACGCCCTTCGGCGTTGAAACACAGGGTCTGGCTGGTGCCCAGAATATGACGGATGGGATGGGAAGCCATGCCGGGCCTACTCTGCGCAGTCCACGCACAGCGTGGCTTCGGGCATGATCAGAAGGCGGCCGGGGGCGATGTCCTCACCGCATTCGGCGCAAATCCCGAAAGAGTCGTCGTCAATTCTGTCCAGGGCCCGTTCGAGACGCATCAGCGTGCGCTTCGAATCGCTCAGGCGCTGGCCGCTTATGGCCTGGTTGGCCATGGAATCCATGCGTGACAGCCGTCCTATGGGTTGATCCAGGGACACGGGCCTTGAGGTTTCCTCCAGTTGGGCGATGGTGATCCGGAGCTCTTGCATGCGCTTTTCGATGCGCGTCTTGATTTCACGGCGCTGTTCAGGGGTCATTTTTGGTCCTTGAAAAGGTTGGGCGGCCCCTCTTCTCCCTTGGAGAGGACGCACGAAGTGAACGCGTAGTATAGAAGCCAAAGCGACGCAGGGTCAATGTGTACGGAGAAATACGGGCATGAAGCATGGATCCCCGCCTTCGCGGGGATGACATCCAGGTAGTGGGAATGTTTCGAGATTTTTTTCCCACGTCGGCATTCGTAAACAACATGCCTGTCAGCACCCCGTCATCCCCGCGAAGGCGGGGAATTCATGGCCGAGAGCGCCCCGTAGGCCCGGCTTCCTTCCGTCATCCCCGCGAAGGCGGGGATCCATGCCTTTGATTGAGGAGCACGACCACTTCACTTCCTGATCGCGCAATGCATGAACGGGCCGCACCCACCTGTGTGCGACCCGTTCATGTATCGTTTTCAAGCCGTTTTCTATCCGGGCGTGCGGAAGTAGATCATGGACTGGGCGCTCATCTTCTTCACGATCTCCTTGCCCTCGGCCTCCAGTTCCATCTTCAGGATCTCCTTTTCTCCGAAACGGATGGCGTCGGTCAGGCAGACCTCCGCGCAGACCGGCTTTTCGCCCATGTGCACCCGGTCCCAGCACAGGTCGCACTTGTGGGCCTTGTTTCTGGCCGCGTCGAACTGGATGACCCCGTACGGGCAGGCCTCGATGCAGGCGCGGCTGCCGGTGCATTTGTCGGCCAGGATGCGCACGATGCCGGTCTGCTCATCCTTGACGATGGCTTCGGCCTTGCAGGCCTTGATGCACGCGGCGTTTTTGCAGTGCTGGCAGGGCATGACCCAAGACCGGATGGCTATCTCGGGATAGGTTCCCTGCCGATCGCTCTCGACGCGCAGATAATAGGGCATCATGCCGGGCACGGCCGAAGCGTGATCGACCAGGCCGTGGTAGTTGCGGCAGGCCGCCACGCAGGTCTTGCAACCGATGCAGCGGTCCAGATCAATGGCGAGACTGAGTTGTTTCATGGCTTGCCTCCTTCATCGTTCCACGGTGACGCGGGTGGACACGTGCGATTCCCCGCCGACAAGGTCCTGCCAGTCGAGCGTCATGCCCGAATCAGGAATGAGGACGTTGTCGCTGACTCCTTCGCCAAGCACCGCCACCCGGCCGACGGTGGCGCCGAAGCCGTGGTGCAGACCCAGGCAATCGGGGCGGATGCGTTCGGTGCACTTGGCCCGGACTTTGATCCGGCCGGTGCGGGAGCGCAGGGTGACTACAGCCCCGTCCTCGATGCCGAGCTTCTTGGCGGTAGCCGTGTTGATGAGCAGCGGATTTTCCATCAGTCCGCCGACAGGGTCGCGCAGCTGCGGATTGTTGTGGGTCCACTGGCCCGAGCCCTGGTGGAAGATGGTCCGGTAGGAGATCAGGATGAAGGGGAATTCTCCTGTGTCGGCCTTGTATTCAGGGGCCAGACCCACGCGTGGCAAGGCCTGGTGCACGTCCTCCAGATCCTCCCAATAGAGATGGACCTTCTTGCTCGGTGTGCCGAAGCCG
Source organism: Desulfomicrobium apsheronum (assembly GCF_900114115.1). Classification (NCBI taxonomy): domain Bacteria; kingdom Pseudomonadati; phylum Thermodesulfobacteriota; class Desulfovibrionia; order Desulfovibrionales; family Desulfomicrobiaceae; genus Desulfomicrobium; species Desulfomicrobium apsheronum. The sequence goes on from NZ_FORX01000006.1 coordinate 102,308, forward strand.
TCGCGCTCATATTTCCGGAAGCCGATGGTCCCGGGCGACCAGAGACCGCCCATGGCCTGTAGCTTGTCCACCGACAGGCCAAGGCCCTCCAGCTGAATGTCGTAGTATTCCAGGTCGTCCTTGAAAGCGAAGTATTCCGGGCACAGACGTTTGCCGAGTTCGATGAAGACCTCGTTGGAATGCCTGCATTCGCCGGGCGCGTCGACCACCGGCTGACGCAGGGCAATGCCGTGGCCGAAGTTGTACCACCAGGGCATGTACAGGAGTTCCCAGCGCTCGAAGTAGCTTTTGTCCGGGAGCACATAGTCGGCGTATCTGGTCGTTTCGGAGAGCATGATTTCGTAGCTGACCAGCATCTCAAGCTGATACTGGCCCTTGGCGTCGAGCATGGTCACGGCCTTGCGCCATTCCTCCTGCCCCATTTCGGTCAGGGCCGGGTTGCATTCGGCCGTGACCAGCACCTTTAGGTCACCGTTCTTGATGGCCTGGGCCTCGTACCAGGTCGGTTCCATGATGAACGAGTATTTGCCAAACTTGTCCTTGTCCGGGCCGGTGCGGTGCCACCCCATGTCCCCAAGGCTCGGGCCGGCGGGTGCAGGCAGGACCGGGGAGAGCGGTGTCACGTCGGGCAGGGGCTGGCCGCCGGGGTTGTCGATGTTGCCGGTCACGGCCAGGAAGTTGGTCCAGGCGTGCCCGAAATCCAGGGCCTGGCCGAGCATGATGCCCTTGAAGCTGTCCACGCCCACGGACGGGGCCGAGGCACACATTTCGGCCAGTTTGACGATGTCCTTGGCCGGAACGTCGCAGATTTCGCTCATGGCCTCGGGAGTCTTGTCCGCGAGGTAGTCCCTGAATTTGTCGAAATCACCCTCGCGAATCCAGTTTTCCACGAACGTTTTGTCGTAAAGCCCGTTCATGACGATGTGATGGGTCATGCCGATGAACAGGGCCGTGTCTCCGGAAGGCCTGATGGGAATCCACCAGTCGGCCTTGGCCGCGTCGGCCGTGAAGATGGGGTCGACGACCACGAGGATGGCCCCGCGATCCCTGGCGTTCAGGATGTCGCGAGGTACTGCGGCGTCATCGAGGCAACCCATGGCGTGGCGGCCGGCGAGAATGATGACCCCGCCCTTGGGCACGGAGGCGAAGTTCGGGGGAATGTGGTGGTTGGGCACGCCGCCCATGGTCTTGATGCAGGCCACGATCTTGGCCGAGTCGCAGTGGGGCAGGGCGGTGTTGATGAAGCCTCCGTAGGCATCCAGGAAGCGCCACTTCGGGTCTGTTATGGAGTGGGGAAAAAAGCTGGCCGTGAGCTTGTGCGCTTCGCCCCGGTCGCGCAGCTCCATGAGCTTTCTGGTGATGGCATGCAACGCCTCTTCCCAGGAGCAGGGTTCGAACTTGCCCTCGCCGCGCTTGCCGACCCGCTTCAAGGGGCGGGTCAGGCGGTCGGGGCTGTACTCCAGCGAGACTCCGGCCATGCCCTTGACGCAGGCCTTGCCCCTGGCCCTGGGGTTGCCCCGAATTTCCCTGAGCACGCCGTCCTCCACCCTGGCCAGGATGGCGCACTCGGCCTTGCACTGATAACACACGGTGGGAATCCATTTACTGTTCATGTTTTTCCTCCTTCGTGTTTGGCCCGGTAATCGGATCGGGCCTGTCCGTTGTCGGCGTCGTGGTGAGCGTGCACGTGTCTTTCACCTCCGTGACCAGCACCCGCGCGCCAAAGAAATGGTGCAGGGAAAGAATGGCAAGTCCTGCCGCCATGATCCAGAGTCCGGCAAGATACGTGGTCATGCTCCAAGGCTTGGCGCACATGCAGAGCGTGGCCAGGAGGCAGATCCCGACCCCCGCGATGTCGGGTTTGTCCATGCGCAGGTTGAACCAGGAACGCCCGCAGCCTTCGTCCGGGGCCGGGCACTCGAACCAGACGCGGTTCCAGATCACGGTGAAAAGTACGGCCAGGACCGCGCCCCAGGCCATGTGCAGGGGCAGGAGCAGGTTGGAGGCGGGCAGGGGCAGGATGGCCGGTATGGCTGCGGTCGCGGCGGCCGGCGGATGGTCGGCGTCGAGAATCTGCATGAGCACGGCCGAGAGGGATACGGCCAGACCGAGCTTGACGGGGATGGCAAGGCTCGTGCCGCCAAACATCGCCTCCCCCGCCGCGACGCCCAGCAGTCCGCCCACGGTGGAGATGAAATGGCCCACGATGACAGACTTGGGCCGCGCCACCCTCAGGTAGGTGCAGGTCGCGCCTATGAAGCAGGTCGCGGCCAGGGGCGGATAGAGCACTCCGACGCCCGTGGCGTCGCGGATCAGGGCAATGAGCGCCAGAAAAAGGCCTGCTCCCGTCGATCCCCACAGAATTCGCGACAGGGAGATGACGCCGGGGCGATACAGGTCGCGCCGGAATTCCCGCCTGTTCGGCAATACCAGCCGGATTTCGATCATGGCAGTCTCCATCGATTTGTCGAGGACGTATATCCATGGCCATACGATGATTATTCGCCGGACGTAAAGGAGGCGCAAAAAATTTCGAAAAAGTGGAGTTCGGGCGGGATTTCAGCGAGTTCGAGGTCTTTTTGGGTACAGTGAAGGCAGGCGGATCAAGAAAGCCGCCCCGTATGGTCATGGGCGGCTTTGGTTCTCGTGCGAGGTTTCGAATCGGATTGGTGCGGGCTAAGCAGTATGACAGGCCGAAACTCGGTCTTTTGAAATTTCGTCCTTCACGATCAGGAACAGGAATGTTTCATGCCGCCTTGTGGGCTCTCCTGCGGGCCGAGGCTTGCGCCATTTCCAGGCCCACTCCGTACCTGCTCGAATACAAGCCGTCCTGGGGCGCGCACCAGCGGACCATGCCCACGCAGTAGGTTTCGCCGATTCGCCGTGCGGTTTCGTCCCCGGGGCGGAAGAGGATTTTCACAGGTTCTCCCTTGGTCAGCGGATGATCCATTTCGATCATGAGGCCGGTGTCGCTGTAGTTGACGACGCGGGACTCGAACGGGCCTTTGGCCGACGCGTACAGTTCGACTCGGCAACGTTCCAGGCTGGCCTTGCGCAGTGATCTTCTTTTGTTGATCATGACAATTCCTCCCAAAAAAATCTGGAAAACGTCTTACAGTTAAGTCAGGCTCCGGGCCTTGTCCATATACCCATGACAAAAGAATCATATCCGTCCGTTCATGGCCTGCATGATTCTGACCACGGCCAGCTCCTTGGCTTTGGCCTCGACGTCCACAGTCATGGTCCGGCCCAGCCAGCATCGGGGAAAGTCGGCCTCGTCGATGTAGTCCGAGTGGGGTTTGGGATTGCCCTGCCAGCCTTCGCGCGGAGAGGATATGTGGACGTAGGGTTCCCGGCCGCGCCAGGTCGCCGCCGCGAGATCGGTGGCTTCGCATTCGTCCAGGCCGTCGGGGTTGCAGCGGTGGTGATGCACGTCATGGATCAGCGGCAGCCCCAGCTCCATGCACATGGGCAAAAGGTCGGTCACGGTGTAGCTCGCGTCGTCGTTCTCTACGGAGAGTCGCGTGGCCACATTTTCGGGCAGTCGCTTGAACACTTCGGCGAAGCGGGCCAGGGCGGCGGGCTTGTCGCCGTAGGTGCCGCCGCCGTGGATGTTGATGACGTCCGCCCCGACCAGTTCGGCCAGAAAGGCGTGATATTCCAGTTCGCGCACGGAGTTCTCGACCACGTGGGCATGGGGGGAGGACAGGACCACGAACTGGTCCGGATGAAAGCTCAGGCGGATGTCGTGCTCCTCCGAGAACGCCCTGGTGGCGGACAGACGGGCGGAGATTGTTTCGGCCTGGGGCAGATCCTCAAGCCTGTAGCCCACCTCGGGGTGGGTCATGCGCGGGAACAGTGGCGACATGATGCGAAATGCCCCAATGCCAAGCCGTTGCGCCGTCTGCACGGCCAGGAGCAGGTTGTCCGCGTTGTGCAGGCAGATGTCCGAGACCTTGTCCAGGGCATTCTTGCGCTCCATGGCGGACAGAACCTTGGCGGTGGTTGTGCGGAAGGAAATTCTCTCGGCCAGGAAAAGGCAACACAGTCCAAAACGCATGGCGGTCCTTGCGGGGAAAAAGGGTTATCTGACCAGTGGCAGCTCGGCCCAGGACGTGGTGTAGCAGGGGGAACGCCGCTCCTGGCGCATGTGCCAGCTCTTTTTGCCCAGGCCCGAGGCGGCCAGGGTCAGGGAGCCCCGGCCGTGGACGGTGTTGATCCGGTCCATGACCCGCATGAGGGCGTCGCGGCGGGTTTTTTCCTCGCCGTGAGGCTCCAGGAAGGAGAGCTGACGGTTGCCCGCCGGGGAAAGGTCCAGGAGGATCACTCCCGTCTTCTGGTATTTGTAACCCGGCTTGTGGATGTCGCGCAGAATTTCCAGCGCCGGGCCATGCAGGTCGAGGGTGTTGGCCGTGGGCGCGGGCAGGGCGCGGCATCGGCTGGCCGTGTGCTGGGGCTCCGGCTGGAAGCGGTTGGTTTCAAGAAAGACCTGCACGGCCCCGGCCACAAGGCCCTTGCGGCGCAGTTTCTCCGCAGCCCGTTGCACGTAGGCCGAGACCGCTTCCTCCAGACTCGCCAGACTTTCGATGCGCGTGCCGAAAGAGCGCGAGCAGACCAGTGATCTGGCCGGGGGCGGGGTGTCCTCCAGGGCGATGCACGGAATCTGGCGCAGTTCCAGCGCGGTGCGCAGGCCGGTCACGGTCAGTTGACGGCGGATCCAGTCGTCGGCCTGACCTTTCAGGTCGAGGGCCGTGTGTACTCCGTGATCGCGAAGGCGGTGCGCGCTTTTGCGGCCGATGCCCCAGATGTCGCCCGCAGCCAGACCGCCAAGGACCGTGTCGATATCCGCCTCGTCCTCCAGCAATCGCACGCCGTCACCATCTTGCTTTTTGGCCAGCCGGTTGGCGATTTTGGCCAGGGTCTTGGTCCGGGCCAGGCCGACGCAGACGGGGATGCCGGTCCATTCCCGCACCGTGCGGCGGATCTCGCGGGCCGTGTCCAGCAGGGAAGGGGTGCCAAGGCCCCGCAGCAGCAGGAAGCATTCGTCGATGGAATAGACTTCCGTCTCGTCGGCAAAACGAGCCAGAGTCTGCATGACCCGCGCGGACATGTCGCCGTAGAGGGCGTAGTTGGACGAGAAGACGTGCACGCCGTTGCGGGTGAAAAACGTCTCCCGCTTGTAGGCCGGTTCGCCCATGACGATGCCCAGGGCCTTGGCCTCGTGGGAGCGGGCGATGACGCAGCCGTCGTTGTTGGAGAGCACGACCACGGGCTTCCCTTCCAGTCGGGGGGCGAAGACCCGCTCGCAGGATACGTAGAAGTTGTTGCAGTCGACCATGAGGTAGAAGTCGCGCATCTAGAGCTTCCGGACCACGCCCGAGACCACGCCCCAAACGTGCAGTTCCTGTTCCTCGGTCACGGCGATGGGCTTGTAGCGGGGGTTTTCCGGGGCGAGCATGGTCCGGCCGTCTTTCATGACCAGACGCTTGACCGTCAGTTCCCCGTCCAGCACCGCGACCACGATTCTGCCGTGGGCGGGCTGCTCGGAGCGGTCTACGACCAGGACATCGCCGTCGGTTATGCCCGCTCCGGTCATGGAGTCTCCACTGACCTTGACCATGAATGTGGCGGCGGGGTTACGGATCAGATATGTGTTCAGGTCGAGGGCTGTTTCAATATAATCGTCGGCCGGGGACGGAAATCCGGCCGAAATGCGATCCAGATAGAGGGGCGTGCCCTGGCTTGGCTCAGCGACGGCGCGGCCCAGGACTTCGAGTCGGCCCGGGTCCAGGGGACGGGGATTGGGGAGGTTTGACATGCATGAACCATTGCCTCCCGTCTTGGCTTCCGTCAACGCCGGGGTTAGTACTGTCACCGATAAATAAAAACACGAATGGGGAATCCATGCCTAGCTGGGCCCCTGGGAGAATACATGATTATCACCGCATGCACCCTCGATTGCCCTGACGCCTGTTCCCTGCTGGCCGAAAACGGGGAAAATGGCCTGCGTCTGCGCGGCAATCCGGATCACCCCTTCACGCAGGGTTTTGTCTGTCCCAAGCTCGATGTGCATCGCAGGCGTCTGGCCAGCCCGCATCGCCTGCGCTCTCCCCGGCTCAAGGTCGGCGGACGCTGGCAGGACATTGGCTGGGATGAGGCCCTTGGATTGTGCGCCGAGAAAATCGCCTTGTACCGGGACGAGCCCCGCTCCATTCTGCATGTGCGCGGTTCGGGCAACCGGGGCGTGGTCAAGGCGCTCTCGAATCTCTTTTTTCGCAAGCTGGGAGCCTCCGGTCTGCATGGGTCGTTGTGCGACGAGGCCGGGATAGAGGCCTGCATGAAGGATTTCGGCTGCCTGCGCACCAACGATGTCCCCGACATCCTGAATACGTCAGCGCTCATCAACTGGGGCCGCGATCTGGCCCGGGGCTCCGTGCACATGGCGGCCATGGTCCGCGCCCTGCGCAAGAAGGGCGTGCCCGTGGTGACCATCGCGCCGGGAGAGGATACGGCGCAGGGTTTTACGGATCATTTCGTGCGCGTAAGGCCCGGAACGGACCGCTTCCTGGCCGCGGCCGTGCTGCGCGAGGTGCTGCTCCGCAAGGGGATCGCGCCGGAGGTGGCGGCCGGCTGCCATGATCCGGCGGGCTTTGAAGGCCTGCTGGCCGAAGCTGGGCCAAGGCTTTTGGAATGGTGCGGGGCGCGACCCGAGGATGTGGCGCTGCTGGCGGATCATTACGCCGGGCCTGCGCCCGTGGCGACACTTCTGGGCTGGGGGCTGCAACGTTATCGTTTCGGCGGCCAGAACGTGCGCTTCATCAACGCGCTGGCCATGCTCTCCGGGCAGGTGGGCAGAAGCGGCGGCGGGGCTTATTTTGGGCTGAGTTCCATGGCCAATCTCGCTCTGCCCTGGAAGGCGGAGACGGCCTATGGCCGGACCCTGCTCATGCCCGATCTGGCCCGGGAGCTCCGCCGCGCCGACCCGCCCGTGCGCATGGCCTGGGTGGAATGCATCAATCCGGCCAACCAGTTCCCGGAAGCCGAAGAGGTGGCCCGGGCCCTCGATGGGCTCGATTTCGTCGTGGTGGCCGACGCTTTCATGACCGACACGGCCGAGGTCGCGGACCTGATCCTGCCTGTTGCGCTCATGCTCGAACAGGAGGATATCGTCGGCTCCTTTTTGCATGAATATGTGCAGTGGAGCGGCAAGGCCGTTGAGCCGCCGGAGGGTGTGCGTACGGATTATGGGATCCTGTCCGAGCTGGGCGCAAGGCTTTTCCCTCCCGTAATCCTGCCCGAGCCCGAGGAAGCCTTGCGCCAGGCGCTCGATTCCCCATCCCTTGAGACCAGCCTGGAAGAACTGCGCCGCACGGGATACGTCCGCTCAACCCATCCGGCCGTGGCCTTTGAGGATCTGCGTTTCGGGCACGAGGACGGCCTCTACCGCCTGCCTCCGCGTCTGGACCCGCCGGTGGCGGCGCCGCAAGAGTACTCGTTGCAGCTTCTGACGCTGATCAACCGTCGCTTTGTCCATTCCCAGATTCCGCCCGACGACCAGGACGAAAGCCCGGAGGTGACGGTGCATCCACGCACCCTGGAGCGCCTTGGCGTCACGCCCGGGGCGGGTTGGCTGGTCACGGAACTGGGGCGGCTTGAAGTGCTGTTCGCGGCGGACGAGTCCATGCATCCGGACTGCGTGGTCTACCGGCGTGGGCCGTGGGGCAAACTGGGCGGAGGGGTGAACCGCATCATCGGGTTCGTGGAGACGGACATGGGAGGGGCTGGTGCGTACTATGAACAGCGCTGCCGCCTGGAGCAGCGGGATCAGTAGCGGCCGTTTTTGACCGTGGTCACGTAGAGATCATAATCGGGATCGTTTTCGACGTTGACGCCCGGGTAGGACGGTTCGCTCCATTCGAAGCGATCATTCCTCCAGACAACGAGGGTGCGCCGCGCCTTGAATGCCGCATCCACATAGACCACTTCCAGGGTGTCTCGCGTGTCGTAGGCGGAGGCGTCGCAGACGATGCCGACCTTGGTGAAGGGCTGGCCGTGAATGGTGACGGGATGGCCGGTTCTGATTTTGGGCCGCATGGACTGCTTTACCTGGCTGAAGTTTTGTCGGGAAGCCTTTGTGGCTGGTACTTTTTGCGAAATATCGCGCTTTCATTATTCTGCAAAGAGAAAATATCAGTTGCGTTTAGCTGCGGGCAATTGATGTTCGGTTCACGATGCCGGTGCGTGAAATCTCGGTATATATCGGTTTTCGGGCGTGCGGGGCCGACCGGTTAAAGTGATTTCTTGCCGCACACGTGTGCGATGACTTTGGTCAGATCCTTGATGGATATGGGTTTGGCCAGATACTCGTCGAATCCGTCCTGCAGATATTTTTCCCTGTCCCCTTGAAGGGCATGGGCCGTGAGCGCTATGACGGGCAGGTTATGTCCGAATCTGTCTCGGATATGGCGAGTGGCCAGGCTCCCGTCCATGACCGGCATCTGGATGTCCATGAGCACGCAGTCCACAGTGGCCGTTTCCAGATGATCAAGGGCTTCCTGGCCGTTGGTGGCGCAGATGACCCGGTGTCCGAGTTTTTCCAGGGATTTTTGCAGAAAGAGCCGATTGATCGGGTTGTCTTCGGCAACCAGCACGGTCAGTCCTTGCACAAGGGATTCGCCATTCTGCGTTGGATCCTGCGCCGATTCTTCGGGTAGCGCCTGCTCGACCGGGATGCTGAAGAAAAAGGTGGTTCCGGCCCCTTCCGTGCTTTGCACCGCGATGGAGCCGCCCATGGCCTCGATGAGCTGCTTGACGATGGCCAGGCCCAGCCCTGTGCCCTGATATGTCCTGGTCGGAAATCGCGCCGCCTGGGTGAAGCGCTCGAAGATGCTGTCCAGCTTGCTTTCGGGGATGCCGCATCCGGTGTCCGATATTTCAAAATCAAGCACCATGCCGCCGCTGCTTTCCTTGGGAGTCACCCCTGTCAGTCGTAATTCTATTTTTCCGTTTTCGGTGAATTTGACCGCGTTGCCCACCAGGTTGAAAAATATTTGGCGGATTCTGTTTTCATCGCCGAGCACTGTTTCGGGTAGTGCCTCGGTAAGGACAAGCGACAGGGTGACGCCTTTTTCCCGCAGGCCGCTATTGAAGAAGGCGACGGTGCTCTCCAGCATGCTTCCGGGGTTGAATGGGGTGTTTTGCAGATCGATTTTCCCGGCTTCGACCTTGGAGAAATCGAGGATGTCGTTGATGATGTGCAGCAGGTTCTGGCCGGACTGGCGGATCAGGGCCAGGTATTCCTGCACGCTCGGGCTCCGGGGATTGCCCAGAGCCAGTTCGGCCAGGCCCATGATCCCGGTCAGGGGCGTGCGGATTTCGTGGCTCATGTGCGCAAGGAAAAGGCTTTTGGCCTCGTTGGCCTCATCGGCCTTGCGTCTGGCGGATTGCAGTTCCAGAAGAGTCTGCTTGCGGATGTGCGCGACCAGGGTCAGGGAAATGATGATGACGAGCAAGGCGATGACGATGCTGCCGAAGATCAGGAAAAGCCGCTTGTTGGCCTCGAAGATGCTCAAGGGGCGATGCGTGACGATAGATCCTTCAGGCAAGGCCTTTTCATCCAGGTTGAAACGGTTCAGCTCCCGGTAGTCGAAGAAGAAGCGGTTGGCCACTTCCCGGACTACGGGCAGGTCCGAAGGCGCGGTTCCGTCCAGGATTCGTAGGGCCATCCGGGCCGCGATTCTACCGTGCTCGGCTCCGTTGACCAGTTTGCCGCCGACGATGCCGTGCCCCAGGAAAAAATCCCAGAATCCGTAGATGGGGCTTTGCGTATTGGCCCTGATCAAGGCCGCGCTGGGTCCGAAATCAAGCATGCGGCCATCCAGGCCGGCAATGGCGTTGGCCAGGAAGACAAGTGTTTTCGGGCTCAGGGTCGCGACCTTTTCCAGCAGGACGGGAGTGGGGATGTCCTGCCAGAAGTGGAAGCGCAAGCGCCCGGCATAGGAGGGCATGAGATGCAGAAACTGGCTGCGGTTCGATCTGTCCGTGCTGGACAGGGAGCCTCCGATGATGACCACGTTGCGCGTGTCGGGGTGCAGGGCCAGGGCTGCGTCAAGGGTTTCGCGCACGGAGATTATTTCCGATACGCCGGTGATGCCCTCCGCGCCGCCGAGTATTTCCGGCTGGAAGTTGTTCACGCCGCAGAAGATTATGGGCACGCCTGCAAAGAGCTCTTCGCGGTTTTGCAGCACGAAACCGAAAGCCGCGTCGTCGGAGACGATCACCGCATCCACGGCGTGGCCTCGCACGTGGGTGGCGATCAACTCCGATTGCATCTGGAGCATGTGCTCCTTTGGATAGCGTTTGGCGTCCAGGTATTCGGTGCTGAGCGTCCAGGGCTTCCCGGAGCTGGTCAGGGTTTCGACGATGCCTTGGTGTAAGTCGTCGGTCCAGCTCAGTCCCGGATTGTAGGAGTGAATGACCAGAATGTCGGGGGCGCTTTGGCCTCGCGCGCAGGGAACGCTCAGGGTCAGCAGCATCACGGTCAGCATGTACAAGGCTTTATTCCACAAGTGCTGCAGCCTCCTGAAGGAGATCCTCGGGGATGTCGATGCGTAGTTTTCTGGCCACTTTCAGATTGAACATGGTCAGACCTTGCGTTGTGCTGACAATGGGAATGTCCCCGGCGCGTTCGCCGTCCAGGATGCGCAGGGCCATGCCTGCGGCCAGGGTTCCGTGTTCGAATCCGGTCTGGATGACTCCGCAGAGGGCCCCGTCGGCGACCGTGTAGTCGAAAAAACCCACGGACGGCAGCCCCGCGTGTTCCCGGGTCCAGTGCATGACCTCGGGGCCCGGCACTATTCGGCCTTCGGCATCGGTCAGGCCGTGGCAGGTCGTGATGGCGAGGGCGTCGTGGGTTGAACCGCTGGCGTCAATCAGTTCCCGCCATTTTTCATAGGTGTCGACAATGATCCATTCGGCTTCGATGTCTGCCGGGGTCGAGGCGCGCATCGATCCAACCGCCGCCAGGCTTGAGGATCTTGAGTCAAGGAGTACCGCCACTCTGCGCACGTCCGGACACAGGCGGCGCAGCAACTTCAGGCTTTCACTCCAGGCGAGTTTCTCGACGACTCCCGTGACGTTGAACGCGGGATAGCCGTAGCGCGCCGGGTCCTGGTTGACTCCGCAGAAGACCAGTGCCGGGGCCGAACTGTCGCCTGCGAACCGCGCCGCGAAATACTGCTGCGCATCGTCGTCGCTGGCGATGACCACGTCCGGTCTGAAGCTGCGCATCATCTCGGCCGCTTTTTGTCCCGCAGCGGTGAGGCTTTCCTCGTCGCGGTTGATGTTGGCGTCCATGAACACGGTGCGCAGTTCGATCCGGCGCCTTGAGAGCATCCGCTCCAGGGCGTCGTGGATGTCGGCGGTCCAAGCGAAATTGCGGTCATAGCTGTGCACGATCAGGATCTTCCCGCCGGGAGCGTCAGCGGCCTTGCCGGGGCGGGAAGAGATCAGCGTGATGAGTGACAGCATGATGATGGACGAGATTATGCGGCGCATAATTTTTCCTGTCACACTATGTCGTGTGCCGCAATACGCGCGGGGATTAGTAAGCGGGATCATGGTTTTCCTGACAACGGCCCGGAGGGCGGAAAGCGAAGGGCTCAGGGGCCGGTCTTCGTCTTGATCGGTTTCTTCGCGCCCTCCCGAAGCAGCATCTGGGAAATGGCGTGCATCAGGTCCTTGATGTCCACAGGTTTGGCCACATAGGCGTTCATGCCCGCGTCGAGGAATTTTTCCCGGTCCCCGTCCATGGCATAGGAGGTCATGGCGATGATGGGAATGTTTTTCACCTGATCGCCGACCAGGCCCAGGCGGATGGACCGCGTTGCCTCGACACCGTCCATGACCGGCATCTGTACGTCCATGAGCACAAGATCGAAGGGCTCGTTCGCGAGGGCCTCAAGAGCCTGCTTCCCGTTCTGCACATGCTTGACCGTGGCTCCGAAAGCGCCAAGGAGCTTGACGCCGAGGATGCCGCTGAAATGATCGTCTTCGGCCATGAGCACGCTCAAGCCGTCCAGGGCGGGGGCAAAAAAGGATTCTCGCGCCGGGACGGACTCGGCTTTTTCTGCTCCCATGGCGAAGGTGACGCTGAAATACATGGTCGTGCCCACCGCAAGTTCGCTGATAACAGAGATGTTGCCGCCCATGAAGGACACGAGGCGCTTGCAGATGGACAGGCCAAGACCCGCGCCCTGATAGCTGCGGGTGAACCCTTCCGTGACCTGGGAGAAGGGCTGGAAAAGGCTGCCCAGTTTGTCGTCGGGGATGCCGATGCCGGAGTCGGCCACGGAGAAGAGCACCCGGCATTGTCCGTCATGCAGCGCAGGCAGAAGAGAGGCTTCGACGGTTACGCTGCCGGCCGGGGTGAATTTGAGGGAGTTGCCGACCATGTTGCCAAGGACCTGCTGCAGGCGTGTCGCGTCTCCCAGAAGTTGGCGGGGGATGGACTGATCGATCCGGAAGCGAAGGGCCAGCCCTTTTTCCCTGGCCGTGGGAGAGAAGAGGTCCCCGGTCTGGCGCAGCACTTCGGACAGTTCCAGGGGAGCACTCTGGATGCTGAGCTTGCCTGCCTCGATGCGTGAGAGATCAAGGATGTCGGTCAGGAGCCGCACCAGCCGGTTGCAGGAATGAATCGCGGTGTCCGTGTAGTCTTCCTGGATGGGGTCGAGCTTGGTGAGTTGCAGGAGCTGGAGCATGCCCATGACGCCGTTTAAGGGCGTGCGGATCTCGTGGCTCATGTTGGCCAGAAATTCGGACTTGGCGCAGTTGGCGGCCTCGGCCAGATCCCGGGCCCGCAGGATTTCCTCTTCGGCCCGCTTGCGGTCGCTCAAGTCCATGGCGATTTCGATGCGCACGAGGCGTCCGTCGGTCCAGGGGATGACCTGGTCGAAGTTCCTGTACCATTTGCCGGTCACGGGGTTGAAGCATTCCCAGGCGATGACTCCTTGGGTGCGGCCGTGTTCGTCCAGCAGCCTGCCGTTCGTGCAGTGGCCGCAGGGCGTGGATTCGTGGTTGAACGCTTCGTGGCAGAGCTCGCCTGTGCAGTCGCGCCCGAAGCTGTCCTTTATGTACTGGTTCATGAACAGGATGCGGTAGCTGGTCAGGTCGGCCACGTAGACGTCCACGGGCAGGCTGTCGAGGATGGTCATGAGCGTCCGGTTGCTGCTCGCCAGTTCCTCCTGAGCCTGTCTGCGGGCGATGGCCGCGCCCAGACTGGCCGAGACGATGTTCAGGACATGTTCCTCGATGGGCGTCCAGGGGCGCGGTGCGCGAACCGAATCGAAGCCGAGAAATCCCCACAACGTTCCGTGCAGCTGGATGGGGACCACCAGGATGCTGATGATGCCCTGCGGTTCGAGAATTTGCTTCTCGTCGGCCGGAAAGTCGCGGACCAGCCCCCTGATGGAGCGACCGGCGCGCATCTCCGCCAGCCAGCGTGGCGTCAGGTCGTTCATGGGCAGATTCTGGAGGTTCGGATTGTCGATCTGGGTCGGGATTCCGGGCCGTGCCCATTCGTAGAGCTGACTGGTCAGCACTGTGTCTGATTCGGTCCGGGGCTGGTTCTTGAATACGTACACACGGTCCGTGTCCGTGCCCTGACCCAGACGCGCCAGGACCCTGGGCATGGATTGTTCCAGATCGGGCTCAAGGAGAAGCTCAAGAGAGGTCACGGCCGCAAGCTCCAGGGCCTTTTCGCGCAAGAGCGAGTTTTTTTCCGCGAGCTTGCGCGGCGTGATGTCGACGATCAGTCCTTCGAGGGTCCCGATCCCGCCGTTTTGACCCTGCACGGGAATGCCCACTTCCCAGACCCATTTGGGCTGCCCGTCGGCGGTCATGATCTCGAATTCGAGCTGGACCGGAGCGAGCTTTTGGATGCCTTCCGTCCATTTTTTCCGGACATCGTGGCGGTATTCAGGGAGAATGAGGTCGGTGAACGAGAGACGCTTGCTGTGCAGCAGCTCCTCGGCGCTGTAGCCGGTCAGCCCGAGACAGCCGTCCGAGACGTACTCCATGTCCAGTTCCGCGTCGTTGCGGCGGCGGAAGGCCATGCCGGGGAGGCTGCCGACGAGCATGGAGGTGTTCTTTTCCCTGGCCTCAAGCTCCGCTTCCATGCGCTTACGGTCGGTGATGTCGGTGGTGAAGCTTTGCGTGTGCGAGATCCGGCCTTCGGCATCGCGCAGGATTCCGGTCTTTCCGGACACCCAGATGATGGTTCCGTCCTTGCGCGCAACCCGGAATTCCCGGGCATTGTCATTCTGCGGCCCATCCGCGATTTTTGAATGCTCTTCCGTCGTGGCGGCATGAAGCCGGACCGCGATGTCCGGGTCGGAGGCGATCAGGTCTTCAGGGGAGTCATAGCCGAGCATTCTCGCCAGTGCCGGATTGGCGCTGAGAAGTTTGCCGCCCGGCGTGGCCGTCGAGAAGCCGATGGGCGCGTTCATCAGGATGTCATGCAACGCATTTTCCCGGCTCGGGTATTCCTGGTCGTGGCGATTTTCCGTCGATGACAGGTGAGTGGGCATTCGCGACTCGCAAGGTTAGGGTGAGATGGCCGCCTGACAACCAGTTTTCATGAGCGATACTGGAATCTTGCCTTGAAAACTGTTTCAAGACCCATGCCGGAGGGGCATTCTTTTTTATTGTGTTTCATCATTTTCACGAAATATCAATCGATCGCCGATTTTTTCAGTGAAAACAATGAACAACGGTCTGGATGAACAGCCGAGGTAACGAAAGGAATGGCTCAAGAATCGGCAAGACGCGTCCTGTTAGGACCAAGGGCGCTAGCGATACGGCAGGCAACGCCGGATTCGGCAGATGACAAACAACAGCCTTGGCAACCGGGCTTATAGTTTCGACTTGATTGACAAGATGTTTTACAGATCTTAATATTCTATTCAAATATCATTCAAATTCATATTCTATTTTCTACTTAAGTTGTTGATTTTTAAAATATATTAACAGTAAGTTATGTCAAATTTGCTAGTCAAAATTAAGTCAAAAGTGCTTTGTTGGAGGGTGTATGCCGTTATCGTTAGTTGAATTTCTTGAGCAGGGAGCGGTCTCGTCTAGGGAGATTCAGGCTGCAACGGGATTGTCACAGGCTGCTGTCTCAAGACAGCTAAGAAAGATGGAACGCAGTGTCGTAACAATTCGAAGCGGCAGAACTCCAAAGTATGTTATGACAAGAACCGCTTTTGGCGGTAGCGATAGGCTGCCGCTGGCAATGGTTGATCCTCATGGAAATACTGTGATTGTAGCGCACATTAGGCCGCTTGTGACAGGGGGATTTTATGTCGAGCAATCAGCTGGCGCCTCTCAATTGCTATTAGGTTTAAGTAGAGATGGAATGAATGATGACCTTCCATATTATTTGCAAGATATAGGGCCTCAAGGATTTCTTGGAAGGCAAATTGCTAAAGAAATGCACGCTCAATTTCAAGAGTTTCCGCCTGATCCCAAGTGGTGGACGACAGATCATGTAGGAAGGTATCTAGTTTCAAACGGTGAGGATTTGCCAGGAAACTTTAAGTTTGGCGAACAAGCTTTATTGCGTGTTCGTCGTAAACCTGAGGCCGTTGATGACTTTGAGTATCCGCGTATTGCTGATAAAGTGATGGAAGGTGAAGTTCCCGAATCCTCTGCAGGTGGTGAACAACCTAAATTTACGACATTTAGCAAAAAGAGCAGATCGCATGTTATTGTAAAATTTTCATCTCCTGATGATAATTCAATATCGCGCAGGTGGAGAGACGTGCTCATTACAGAATATCATGCAGTAGAGGCGTTGCATCGGAAAAATTTTCCGGCAGCAGAAACGAGACTGTTTGAGGTGAATAATCGGTTTTTTTTAGAATCTCAGAGGTTTGATCGTTCTGGTGAGTATGGTAGAATGTCAATGATTTCCCTTGCCTCTATTGACGCTGAATTTGTTGGACAGGGATCTAGCTGGCCTTTGGTATTGAATAAATTGATGGAGATAGGTTTAGTTGCCAAAGAGCATGTGTTTGATGCTGAGTTTATATGGTGCTTTGGGAAGCTAATCAATAATACTGATATGCATTTAGGAAATTTAAGTTTTTCAATTGATGGAGATGTGTTTAGGCTTTTGCCAGTATACGATATGTGTTCTATGGGTTTTGCACCAAAAAGTGGTGGTGAATTGCAGCCATACACATTTGTTCCTAAGCATCCAAAAAGGATAAACCTCTCTGATGAATTGTATAAAATGGTTGTAGATACGGCAATAGATTTTTGGAACAGAGTCGCTAGTGATGATAGAATATCAGACGAGCTGAAAGACTATCTAGCAAAGGGGAATCCTGTAGAGTTGATGAGGTAGGGATGCTTTTATTCCTTGTCATGAAAATGGATTTGGTTTGAATGTTGAACGCTATGGCAGCCCGGGAAACCGGGTTTTTTTGCGCTTGGTGCGCCTGGCAGGAGTTTCTACAAACCATCCTGGCCAGCCTTTTTTCCTTCATAATTCCGCGCGCTCGCTTACACGAAAGGCGCAGGGTTTTTCAGGCCGAGGAGTGCAGAAAAAAAAGAAATTTTCGACGAACAAGTGGTGCAAAGCTGATCCCCGTGCGGGGAATGGTGCGGGGAAGGATATTTTGGAAAAGAAAAAGGGTCTGGATTGTTACATCCAAACCCTTGATTTCTTGGTGGAGATGAGGAGGATCGAACTCCTGGCCTCTGCATTGCGAACGCAGCGCTCTCCCAGCTGAGCTACATCCCCTGACGTGGGAAGCCTGATATGGGGTCCGGGGCCTGTTGTCAACAGGGCTGGCGGACTTGGCTCTGAAATGTCCTAAATCAGGTAGCTTTGGAGGACCATTCCCTGTGGCACCGGGGCCTTGTCCTGGTAGATGTCCCAGTATGTCTGCCGGGCGCGGCCCAAGGCCAGGTACAGGGGGTGATCGGTCTGGGCGCGCATTTGGGCGCAGGGCGCGTTGTTTTCATCGACCATGACCAGCCGCTGGGCGCGGTTCAGGATGCCCGCCGTGCCGATGGAGGCGATGGCCGCGATCTCTCCGGCTTCGGCCCGGGCCATGAGTTCGCCGTAGGTCATGTCGCGCTCATCGACCGTAATCCCGGATTCGCGCAGGATGGCGCAGATGCCCTGGATGGTGACCGAGGGCAGGATGAGCGGGCTTTCGGGGATCTTGACCACGGAACCGCCGGTCAGCGCGATGAGGCAGCATGAGGAGTCCCACTCCGTGACGCGGCGGTCGCGCAGGGGCAGGTCCAGCCGGTCGTCCAGAAACAGGGCCGAAGAGGCCTCGGGCAGGATGGTTCGGGCTTCGTCCACGGCCTTGACGCTCAGGAGGTAATTTACCCCGAGTTTCAGGTTGCCCGTGCCGTTGGCGCCAACGGCACGCACCAGTCCCGGCACGACCACGCCGCTGAAGGGTTCGCCCATGTAGCGGTCGTAGGTGCAGGTGACCATGCGGATGGACGGGCTTTCTGGAAAGGTCACGCCGATGGACTGGGACTCGTCCACGGTGAACGGGCGCAGATAGCCCTGCCCGCCGGATTCGCCCATGTAATGGATGAACTCGGCCAGTTCCGGGCTGCGCAGGTAGTGCAGAATCATGGCTTCCAGTTCATCTTCCGAGGGCACGAGAGCCTGCTGGGCCGCGCCCAGGTTGAAGGAGATGGAGCGGCGGAAACGTTGCAGGTTCTTGTGCAGGTTCAGAAACTGGACATGCAGGCTGCCGTCCTCGGCCGGGCCGATGAAGTAGCGGATGCCCTCGAAGGCCAGGCAGAGTCCGTAATGTATGGAGCGGGACACCGCCGGGACCTTGTCCGCCATGGGGACCATGGCGAGGGACTTGCCCTGGAGCAGGTAACGTGACTGAAAATCAGCCCATTTGGTGCCTTCAAAACCGGCCATGGGTCCTCCCGTGGGATGGTGAATGGTTTATTGTTGAACGCGCGGCGACTTGTGCCCAGGAACTTGCGCCAGGCCTGGTCCGGTCATTATCCGGCCCTTTGCGCGGCCTTGGGGCCGGGGCCGCCCGCGACGTAGGTATGCAGGGGCAGCTCGCTGTCCGGGCAGTCGCAGCGGTCCAGGATGGGGGTCAGAAAGCCCCAGCAAAGCTCCACGGCGTCCTGCCGCCAGAAAAGGGTCTGGTCGCCGGTGATGCAATCCAGCAGCACCTTGGCGTAATCGTCCAGACGGCCAAGACCCGAGCCCGCGCCGTAGGAGAACTCCATTGACTGACCCTGCAGGCAGAGCTGCGAGCCCTGGCCCTTGGTCTGCACCTCCAGTCGGACCACTTCATCTGGATGGATGCCGATGACCAGGCGGTTTGGGGGGATGACTTCATCCCTGGACTTGCGAAACATGGAGACGGGCACGCTCTTGAACTGCACCGTGATCTCGGTGTGCTTGGCCTCAAGCCGTTTGCCCGAGCAGAGATGGAACGGCACGCCCTGCCAGCGCCAGTTGTCCAGATAGACCTTGAGCCAGGCAAAGGTCGGAGTGATCGAATCGGGCCGCACGCCCGGTTCCTGCAAGTATCCCGGCACGGCCTCGCCGCCCGACATGCCCGGTCCGTACTGGCCCAGGATCAGCTGTTCATCCAGTCGCTCCAGATCGAGCGGGCGCAGGGCCCGGAAGACCTTGGAGCGCTCGTCGCGGACCAGTTCGGCCTCGAATATGGACGGCGGCTCCATGGCGCACAGCGACAGGAGCATCATCATGTGGTTCTGGAACATGTCCCTGAGCACCCCGGCCTGATCGTAGAAACCGGCGCGGTGGCCGATGCCGAGGGTTTCGGCGGCGGTGATGCGGATGTGGTCGATGTAGCGGCGGTTCCAGACCGGCTCGAAGAGGGCGTTGGCGAAGCGCAGCAGCAGGACGTTCTGCACGGTCTCCTTGGCCATGTAGTGATCGATGCGGAAGATCTGGCGCTCCTTGAAGTAGCGGTGCAGCACCGTATCCAGCTCCCTGGCCGTGGCCAGATCGCGGCCGAAGGGTTTTTCCACGACGATGCGCACGCTCGTGTCCTCGCTCTCCCGGCCAAGGCCCGCCTCGCCGAGCATGGTGGCCAGGGGAATGTAGGCGCTGGGGGGCACGGCCAGGTAGAAGAGTCGATTTTTCGGCGTCTCGCGGTCAAGGTCGCCAAGGGCCATGCTCAGGGTGTAACCCGATTCGGGCTCGTCGGGGTCCAGGCGCAGGTAGCGGATCCGGGGCACGAGGTCGGCCAGACAGGACGGGGGAATGGCCTGGGCGAGTTTTTCGCCGAGCAGGTTCGAGTACTCGTCCGCGCTCAAATCCGTGCGTCCCACGGCCAGGATGCGCGTGTCGTGGCTGAGCAGCCCGTTCTGGCAGAGGGAGGCCAGGGCCGGGAAGATCTTGCGCATGGCCAGGTCTCCGGTGGCGCCGAAGATGACCAGATTGACCGGAGCGGCCTGGGACGCGGTGGGGCAGGAAGATGTGGCGGTCATGGTGCTCCCGGGACGGTGAGAAGGTTTGCAGCAATCAGAAATATCAGGACGAAGCCAAAAGGCAAGTCCCGGTTCCCATGCCGCCTGAGCCCGCCCCGGGCTTTTTTCAGCGGAAAAAGAGGGCAACGCCGGCCAGGGTGACCAGGGCGCCGACAAGGCTGCGCCGGGAGACCTTGTGCCCGGTCACGACCGCAAGCCCAAGTGCGAAAAGAGGACTGACCGAGATGAGGGTCTGGGCGATGGCCGCGCCGGTCAGCTTGAGTGCGGCCTGTTGCAGCCAAATGCCAAGGAACGTGCCCAGAAAGACGGCCAGGGTGAAGAACGCCCATCCGTTTCGGGCCGTGCCGATGGCCCGCCAGCATTCCCGGCGCAGGACGATTTCGGGTTTCAGGAGCGGGAGCGCGGTCCACAGCACCAGACTGGCCGCGGCCAGACGGATGAGGGCGGCCCAGAGCGGGGTGATGTCGGTTGCGACCATGACCTGCCGGGACATGACCATGCCGGTGGCCTGACACAGGGCGGCCAGGGTGGCGAAGCCCAGGCCCGGCAGATTCAAGCCCTTCTGCTGGGGCTGATGTTCCGTGACCACCCACAGGATGCCGCTCATGGTCAGGAAGATGCCCGCCCAGGCCCAGAATCCGATGGCCTCGTGCAGGAAACAGAGAGCAAGGACGCCGGTCAGCGGCGGAGCCAGGGATTCGATCAGGAGGGTCTGGCTGGGGCCGACGCGTTTTATGGCCGAAAAATAGGCGCTGTCACCGATGCTGATGCCGACGATCCCGCTGCCCACCAGCCACAGCCACTGCGACGTCGAGAGGGTGGGAGGCGCATCGCCAAGGACAAAAATGGTCACGGTCAGCATGGCCACGGCGATGCTGCCCTTGACCAGGTTCAGGAACAGCGCCGGGGCCTTGTTGCCGGTGCGGGCGTAGATGATGGTGGCCAGGGCCCAGATGAAGGCCGCCGAAAGGGCAGCGATCTCGCCTGCGAACGGAATGGTCGTCACGCCTGGGGAAGAAACGAGGTCTGGTTGGCGAAGAAGAATTTCGTGTCGAAGGGGCCAAAGCTGCCCGTTTCAGCCATGAGGGTGAAGTACTCGACCCGGCCGTAGCGGCGGGTCAGGTGCGGCTGCACGCCCATGCGTTCGTAGTAGTCGGCCTTGGCGATCGGGCGTTCGCTCTCCGTCAGGTCATAGACCGCGTCCTCGACTTCGGCCCAGGCGTGGGCCACATATCCCGCACCGCCGGGGATCCAGGCGTGCACAACCTCGGCCAGTTCGCTTTCGCTGCAGATTTCCATGGCCGCCGCAAAAGATTGTTCCTTGAAATGCATGTTCACTCCTTGGTGATGGTGTCCATGAGGGCCGCGCCCAGGGCGTTTCCGACCTCGTAATGTTCTGGAAAGACTGCTTCGGTGCCAAGGCGCGCGGCCACTTCAGGCAAGAGGAACGGTGCGGCCGCGCCGATGCCGATGATCCGGGGGCGGACCCTGATCGTGATGTCCAGGAGCGCGCTTTGCTCGGGCTGTTCAAAAAAATGGGCCAGGGCCGGTCCGACTTCCCGGTTGCCGAGGGCGCACAGGATGGTGGTGGCGATGGTTGCGTGGGCCTTTTCAAGCACCTGATCGCAGAACGCTTCCGGCGCGAGGCTTAGCAGCGCGGCCAGCACGCCTGCCCCTTCCATGGCGGGCCTTGCGTCGCCAAGGTCCAGGCGTCCGAGCACGTGCAGGGCGTCCGTGGGCGTGAATCCACAGGTGACGACCCGCCGTGCGGCCTGGAGTCTGGCGATGGCTTTTTCCAGGTTCGATTCGGCCAGCGCCAGCTCCTGCCGCAGGCGCATGGGCGTGGCCGGGCCATGTTCGGCGAGCCAGCGCAGGATCTGGTCGTCTCCGGGATCGGTGCCCGGAGCCAGCTGCACGCACTGGGCGCAGAGGTCCGCGCCGAGCCAGGCTTCGGGGCGCGTCATGGATGCCAGGGCCGGCCCATCGAGATGCAGGTGGATCTGGGACAACGGCACGACCCGGGCCGGGCCAAGGGACAGGCGGCCATTCTCGACGCGCGCCAGGCTGTCGCCGCCAAGGCCCACGGTGTACATCTCCACGGCCCGCACGTGCGTGCGCCAGGAGCCGATGGTCATGCCTTCCTCTCGGACCACGGGATGGCCTTCCCTGAT
This sequence comes from Desulfomicrobium apsheronum, assembly GCF_900114115.1. Lineage (NCBI taxonomy): Bacteria > Pseudomonadati > Thermodesulfobacteriota > Desulfovibrionia > Desulfovibrionales > Desulfomicrobiaceae > Desulfomicrobium > Desulfomicrobium apsheronum. The sequence continues at coordinate 124,000 of NZ_FORX01000006.1, forward strand.
GAGGGTGATGTCCGTCGTGGTGCCGCCCACGTCCACGATGAGCGCGGTCTCGCCCGCTGCGGCGTGACCGCCGAACAGGGCGGTGGCCGCCGGACCGCTGGCCACCGTGGCCGAGGAGTTGCGCACGGCTTCGGGCAGGTCCATGCTCTGGCAGTCCCCGCGCACGATGCGTACCGGGCAGGACAGCCCGAGGCGTTCCATGGACCGGGCGATGCCGCGCAGGAAGTCCTGCATGACGGGCAGCAGCCTGGCGTTGAGGACGGCCGTGGCCGCGCGTTCCTCCATGCCCGGGCGGGTGCTGGCCTGGTGGGAGCAGAACACGGGCATTTGGTCCATGAGCTCGATGGCCTTGGCCGCAACCAGTTCGTGGGTCGGGTCCTCGAAGGCGAGCATGGCGCAGACGGCGTACGCGTCGACGCGGCCCTTCATGGCGGCGATGCCCTGGATCAGATAATCCATGCCCAAAGGCTCGGCTTCGACCCCCCGGGCCTTGTGACCGCCGGGGATGAAGCGCATGTCCGCCGCCGGGATGTGCAGCCGCTTGTCGTGCCCGATGACGAAGAGTCCGACCTCCGCGCCCTTGTCTTCCACCAGGGCGTTGGTGGCCAGGGTCGTGGAAACGGTCACGAGTTCGATTGTTTCCGGGTTCGCGCCCGAGGCCAGGAGCACTTTTTCCAGGCTTCGGCCGATGGCCACGGCCGGGTCGTGGGGGGTGGTCGGGGTCTTCACGCCGGCCAGAACCCGGCCGGACGAGCGGTCTAGAACTACCGCATCCGTGTAGGTGCCGCCGGTGTCGATGCCGATGACGCAGGCTGGTGGGGACATGGAAATTTCCTTTCTACGGGGATGATCCTTCAGACGCGATTGCCTTAAGGATTTCCGCCGGTCCCGTCCAGTGGAACGGCGCGGCCGCCGGATGAAGCATGTCATGGGGCGCACGTCGCGGGGAACAGCGGATTTTTTGTCACGGTAAGCCGCCGATGGTTGTATCCTCCCGCAAAATATGCAAGCAGGAGGATGGTCGAGATTCATGTCGCGGAATCGCCGCGCTCATGGGAAACCAAGGAGATATTCGTGCACGAAGAACTGCATTTGATCATGGGTGGGGAGGCCGGTCAGGGTCTGGATACCGTGTCCGGACTGCTGGGAACGGCCGTGGTCCGGTCGGGCAGGCATCTGCTTGTGGCCCAGCATGTCATGTCCCGGGTGAGGGGCGGGCACAATAATTTTCGCGTGCGCATCGGCTCGCGCCCAGTGCAGGGCCCGCCGGACACGTTCCATCTGCTCGCGGCCATGAGCCGGGAGAGCGTGGAGCTGCACAGGGACAAGCTCAAGTCTCCGGGCGTCATCCTGGCTGACGCGGCCTGGGAACTGCCCGATACTCCAGGCCTTGTGGCCATTCCCTTTGCCGAGCTTGCCGCGCGGCCTGTTTTTCGGAGCGTGGCCCTGCTTGGCGTGCTCGGCGCCATGTTCGGGCTTGAAGCTTCCCTGTTCGAGGAACAGCTTTTGGAGCAGTTCAAGGCCAAGGGCGACGAGATCGTGTCCAGCAACCTGCGCGTCCTTAACGCCGCCATGAAATGGGCCGCGGACAATGCGCCTCGTTTGCCCTTGCCCCCCGCCGAGAGCCCGGGCGGGCTGCTGACCATGGACGGTAACCAGGCCATCGTCCTTGGCGCGCTGGCCGCCGGCGTGCGGTTTTGCGGATATTACCCCATGTCCCCGGCGACTTCCATCGCCGAAGGTCTGGTGCACGCCGCCGTCGAGATGGGTGTCGTGGTGGAGCAGGCCGAGGACGAGATCGCGGCCGCGAACATGGCGCTCGGGGCATCCTATGCCGGGGCGCGGAGCATCGTGCCCACCTCGGGTGGCGGGTTCGCCCTCATGACCGAGGCGGTGAGCCTGGCCGGAGTCTCGGAGACACCCGTGGTATTTGTCGTGGTCCAGCGCCCCGGCCCAGCCACGGGCCTGGCCACGCGCACGGAGCAGGCGGACCTGGATCTGGTGCTCTACGCCGGTCACGGCGAATTTCCGCGCGCCATCCTGGCTCCGGCCACGCTGCAGGATTGCTTTTATCTGACCCACAAGGCCTTCGATCTGGCCGAAAAGAGCCAGGGCCCGGTGTTCGTGCTTTCAGATCAGTATCTGGCCAGCGCCGCGCGCTCAGTCGCTCCCTTTGATCTGGATGGACTTGCGCCCATCACGAATCCCGATCTCGGCGACACCGACCCCGGGAACTACCGTCGCTACAACTGGGACGAGCCCATCTCCGCCCGGCGCATTCCCGGACATGGAGAGAGTCTGGTCCTGGCCGATTCCCATGAGCACGACGAGGTCGGACACATCATCGAGGACGGGGGCATCCGCGTGCGCATGCAGGACAAGCGCCAGGCCAAGATGGCCACGCTCCTTGCCGAAGCGCTGCCGCCGGAATTTTCGGGCGACGAGGAATCGGACCTCCTGCTGGTCGGCTGGGGATCCTCCTGCGAGGTGCTGCGCGAAGTGACCGCGCAGCTGCGCGACGACGGGATCAGGGCCGCCTGCCTGTGTTTCACTCAGGTCTGGCCGCTGCTCCCGGATACCTTCATGCCGCGCCTTGAGGCGGCAGGAACCGTCGTGGCAGTGGAAGGCAACAGCACCGCCCAGTTCGCGGGCCTGCTGCGCAAGACCACGGGTTTTCACATTCAAGACACCGTTCTGCGCTATGACGGCCGGACCCTGACTACCGGATTCGTCATGGAGCGGCTGCGGCCCATCCTGGAGGCTTTATGAACGACACCAAGACCTACGGCGAATTCAAGACCAGCTGGTGCCCCGGCTGCGGCAACCACGACGTGCTCGTGGCCGTCAAGGAAGCCCTGGCCGGTCAGGGCATTCTGCCGCATCAGTTCGTGATGGTCTCCGGCATCGGTCAGGCGGCCAAGATCGTGCACTATCTCAAGTGCAACGGTTTCAACGGGCTGCACGGCCGCGCCTTGTCCCCGGCCCAGGCCGTGAAATTGGCCAACCCGGAGATGACCGTGCTGGTGGAATCGGGCGACGGCTGTACCTACGGCGAGGGCGGCAACCATTTTCTGGCCGCCATCCGACGCAACGTGAACATCACGCTGATCGTCCATGACAATCAGATCTACGGCCTGACCAAGGGCCAGTCGAGTCCCACGACCATGACCGGGCACGTGACCAAGAACAACCCTCTGGGCGTCGTCGATCAGCCTTTCAATCCCGTGGCCGTGGCCGTGGCCATGCGCGCCGGCTTTGTGGCCAGGACTTTTTCCGGGTTTCACGAGCACGCCGTGAAGACCATTGTCGAGGCCATGCGCTATCCAGGCTTCGCCCTGGTGGACTTGCACTCGCCCTGCATATCCTTCAACAAGCTCAACACCTTTGCCTGGTACAAGGCCAGGTGCAAGGAAGTCAGCCACGATCCCGGGGACTGGGCCGCCGCCATGACCGTGGCCTCGACATTCGGCGAAGAGATCCCCATAGGAGTGCTCTTTCGCGAGGAGCGGCCCTCCAAGGACGCGCAGCTTCCGCAGTGTGCAGGTGGGGCCCTGTATCGCAAGAGCGTGGACATGGAGGCCGTGAAGCGGCACATGCTCGCCTACGCCTGACCCGCAGGGGCGTCTTGCCAAGTGACGGGCATACGGGTAGGGCCACAAAAAAAAACGAAGGAGAATTCCATGGCCAAAGCACGTGCCCGTCACATTCTGGTGGCAACCGAAGAGGTTTGTCAGGCTCTGAAAACGAAAATCACGGAAGAGGGCGGAGATTTCGCCGAGATCGCCCGCAATTATTCACAGTGCCCGTCCGGCAAGCGCGGCGGCGATCTGGGTTCGTTTGGTCCCGGCCAGATGGTTCCGGAATTCGACCAGGTTTGCTTCAACGAAGCCGTCGGCGTCGTGCACGGACCGGTCAAGACCCAGTTCGGCTTTCACCTGGTGGAAGTGACTGAGCGCTCCTGAACGGACAGGGCGCCAAGCCTGTCTGTGAAAACCGGGCTGCTTGGTAGTCCGGTTTTTTGTTGGGGGAGAAAAATGGGCAGAATAGGATTTCTGGGACCTATGGGACCTATGGGACATATAGGTTGAAGAGATTTTCATATGTCCCATGCGACCCATACGACCCATTTTTTAAGAGGAACTCCATGGAAGACCATATCCGCTTTGACGCCGAGGCCTGCACCCTGCTGCTGCTCGACCAGCGCAAACTGCCGCTGATCGAGGAAACCTTTGCCTGTCGCACTGTCGAGGACGTCGTCTTCGCGCTGCAGACCATGGTCGTGCGCGGGGCGCCTGCCATCGGCGTCAGCGCCGCCTACGGGTGCCGCATTGCGCTCAGGCAGGCCATGGCCGCCGGAGCGTATTGGCGCAATGAACTTGAGCGCCTGCTCTCCATGCTTGCCCAGGCGCGGCCCACGGCGGTCAATCTGGTCTGGGCCGTGGGCCTGATGCGCGAGGCCGGGTACAACATCCAGGACCCGCGCGAGCTTGGCGAGGTCTGGTTGGCTCTGGCCATGAAGATCCACGCCGAGGACATCGCCATGAACAAGGCCATGGGCCGATTCGGCGGAGCCTTGCTTGCCGACGGCGACACGGTCATGACCCACTGCAACGCCGGAGCGCTGGCCACGGCGGGTTACGGCACTGCCCTTGGCGTGATTCGCGGCGCGGTGGACATGGGCAAAAAGATTTCCGTCATCGCCAACGAGACCCGGCCCTTCCTGCAGGGCGCCAGGCTGACCGCCTACGAACTGCACAAGGACGGCATCCCGGTCACCGTGGCTTGCGACAACGCCTGTTCGCTGCTGATGCAGCGCGGGATGGTGGACAAGGTCGTGGTCGGGGCGGACCGCATCGTGGCCAACGGCGACGTGGCCAACAAGATCGGGACCTCCGGCGTGGCCATTCTGGCCCGTCACTACGGCATTCCCTTCTACGTGGCCGCGCCCAGCTCCACCTTCGACCTGGCCACCCCGGACGGCAGCCTCATTCCCATCGAGGATCGCACGCCGCTGGAAGTGACCCACGTGGGCGACACCCGGATCACGCCCGAAGGGGTCCCGGTTTTCAATTACGCTTTCGATGTCACGGATCATTCCCTGATCACGGGCATCATCACTGAACGCGGGGTGCTTTCCCCGCCCTACACATCGAGCATCGCCGAGATCATCGGCCAGGAACGCAGACCATGAACCAGTTTCTTCCCATGGTGGCCCTCATCGGGCGTCCCAACGTGGGCAAATCCACTCTTTTCAACCGTCTTATCAAGAGGCGGGTCTCCATCACCCATGACATGGCCGGAGTGACCCGGGACAGCATCTTCAGCGAGGTGCGCGGGGAAACGCGTTCGTACATGCTGGTCGACACCGGCGGTCTGGTCCCCGATTCCAGCGACGAGATCGAGATCAGCATCTTCGAACAGGCCCGGGAGGCCATGGCCGGGGCGGACCTCATACTGTTCATCGTCGACGGACGGACCGGGCTGCATCCCCAGGACGAGCAGGTCGGGCAGTATCTGCGCCAGAGCGGCAAGGAAGTGCGCGTCATCGTCAACAAGGTCGATGGTCCCGAGCAGGAAGAGACCATGGCCGCCGATTTCTATGGATTGGGCTTCCCGCTGGACTGCGTGTCCGCGTCCCATGGCTTCGGCATGGGTGACCTGCGGGAGATGATCGAGGAGGTCCTGCCCAAGGTCGACGCGCAGGAGCTGGAAGGCGGACACGTCCAGGGCGGGCTCAAGGTCGCTCTCCTGGGCCGTCCCAATGCGGGCAAGTCCTCGACCATCAACGCGCTGCTGGGCCAGAAGCGGCTCATGGTCAGCGCCGAGGCCGGCACCACCCGCGACTGCGTGGACGTGACCGTGCAGCGCGGCGGCAAGACGTACACGTTTGTCGACACCGCAGGGGTACGTCGCAAGTCCAAGGTCACGGATTCTCTGGAATATTTCAGCGTAGTGCATTCCATGCAGGCCGCCAAGCAGGCCGATGTGGTGGTCCTGGTGCTCGACATCATGGACGGCGTGGTCGGTCAGGACAAGCGCCTTCTGTCCTTTCTGGACACGGAGAAGATCCCCTTCGTCATCGTCGTCAACAAGATCGACCTTTTGACCAAGGACCAGCTGGCCAAGACCAAGAAGGACCTGGTGGACGAGTTCGCTTTCTGCGCCCATGTGCCGGTGCTGTATTCCTCGTCCGTCTCCATGGCCGGGCTGGGCGGGCTTTTGCCCCTGATCGAGAAGCTCTGGGAGCAGTGCGGCCAGCGCGTGACCACGGGCGAACTCAACCGCCTGGTCAAGATGGTCACCGAGCGGCATCAGCCCCCAGTCATGGGCGGCCGCCGGGGCAAGATCTACTACATGACCCAGGCCGACTCCCGTCCTCCGACCTTCGTGTTCTTCGTCAACGACGCGAAGCTTTTTCACGGCAGCTACGTACGCTACCTGGAAAATCAGCTGCGCAAGGTCTTCCGCATGGACAAGACGCCCATCCGCATGGTTTTCCGCTCCAGCCACGACAACGAAAAAGGCAAGTAGGACAGGGCTCTCTTGACCGGGCCTTGGCCATGTCCTAGTGTCCCCACACGCCTTGGACCACGCGTTCCGGGCCCCAAAAAAGACGCCCATATCGAGGAGGATGTATGGTACAGAAAGCTGACAAGATCTGGTTCGACGGCAAGCTCGTGCCCTGGGACGAGGCACAGGTTCACGTCCTGACGCACACTCTGCATTACGGTGTGGGCGTGTTCGAGGGCATCCGCTGCTACGTCTGCTCCGACGGAAGCTCGGCCGTATTTCGTCTGCAGGAACACGTCGAGAGGCTTTTTTTGTCGGCCAAGATCAATGAGATGGTCATCCCCTTCACCCAGCAGCAGATTTTCGATGCCATCATCGAGACCCTGAAGGCCAACCGTCAGCCCGAGGGTTACGTCCGGCCCCTGTGCTTCATCGGCGCTGGCGCCATGGGCGTCTTCCCCGGCGACAACCCGATCCAGACCATCATCGCCACCTGGCCGTGGGGCGCGTATCTTGGGGCCGAAGCCCTGGAGAAGGGCATCCGCATCAAGACCTCGACCTTCACCAGGCATCACGTCAACGTCATGATGACCAAGGCCAAGACCTGCGGCAACTACGTCAACTCCGTGCTGGCCAAGCGCGAGGCTCTGGCCGACGGCTACCACGAGGCCCTCATGCTCGACGCCGAAGGCTATGTGTCCGAGGCCACCGGAGAGAACATTTTCATGGTCAGAAACGGCGTGATCAAGACTCCGCCGCTGGGTTCCATCCTGGCCGGCATCACCCGCGAGACGCTCATGATCCTGGCTGAAGACCTCGGCTACACCGTCATCGAGGACCGTTTCACCCGTGACGAATTGTACTGCGCCGACGAAGCTTTCTTCACCGGCACGGCGGCCGAGGTCACGCCCATCCGCGAGATCGACCGCCGGACCATCGGCGAGGGCAGTCGCGGCCCGGTCACGGCGGCCTTGCAGGACGCCTATTTCAAGCTGCTGCGCGGCGACAATCCGAAGTACGGAAAGTGGCTGGCCCGTTACACGATCTAGGCTTTTTCCGATCCTTGCGCGCATGCCGGGTTCCGCGTTGCGGGACCCGGCGTTTATGAACCTTTGCACCCCCACCACGCACCATGAGTCAGGAAAGCCTTACCGCCCGTTACCGCCCTCAGAGTTTTGCAGAAGTGGCCGGCCAGGACGCTGTCAAGCGCATCCTCTCCCGGGCTGCGTCCACCGGACGGGTCGCACCGGCCTATCTGTTCAGCGGGACGCGCGGGGTGGGCAAGACCACTCTGGCCCGCATCTTCGCCAAGGCCCTGAACTGCCAGAACGGACCCGCCCTTGAGCCCTGCAACCAATGTCCGATCTGCCGCCAGATCACCCTGGGCTCGGCCGTGGACGTGGTCGAGATAGACGGTGCTTCCAATACCGGCGTCGACAATGTCCGCCGTCTCAAGGAAGACGTGGGCTATGCGCCGCTTGAATGCCGCTACAAGGTCATCATCATCGACGAAGCGCACATGCTTTCGAAGCAGGCCTTCAATGCGCTGCTGAAAACCCTTGAAGAGCCTCCGGGGCATGTGACCTTCATCATGGCCACCACGGAGCCGGAAAAATTTCCCCAGACCATCATCAGCCGTTGTCAGCATTTCGTCTTCAAGCGTCTGCCCCAGGCCGAACTGGTGCGGCATCTGGACGGCGTGCTCATCCGTGAATCCATGCCTGCCGAGCCATCCGCCGTGACCCTCATCGCCCGGCGCGGGGCCGGATCGGTTCGAGACGGCATGTCGCTCTTGGGTCAGGTCATGGCCCTGGGTTCCGATTCCCTGACTCTGGCCGACGTGCGCGAGGTGCTGGGCCTGGCCGGTGGAGAGGTTTTCGTGCGTCTGATCGAATGCGTGCAGTCCCGCGATTTGCAGGGCCTGCACGCCCTTTTGACCCAGATCCTGGATCAGGGCGTGGACCTGGGCTTTTTCCTGCGTGAGCTGGCCGGTTGCTGGCGCAATCTTTTCCTGCTGCATCAGATGGGCGACGCCGCGCGGAGCATCATCGACCTTCCGGCCGAGGAAGTGGATATTTGGGCCTCCGTCGCGCCTGGATTTTCCCTCGGGCATTTGCATGCGGCCTGGCAGATGACCATGGACAGCCAGCGCAAGGTGCTGACCAGCATGGAGCCGGCCCTGGCCCTGGAGCTTTTGCTCCTCAATCTGGCGTGCCTGCCGGACCTGTTGGCCATGGGCGCCGGAGAAGCCCGTCCCGGCGGCGATTCCGGTCGCGGAGCGGCCCCCGGCCGTCCCGCCCCGCCCCGACCCGTGCCCCCGGCTGCCGCGCCGCGTGCGCCGGGCAACGCCGCGCCCCGACCGGTTTCGGCATCTGCAGCCCCAACCCAGGCCGCGCCTGCCGCCCAGCCAGCGCCCGTTGCACAGCCCGCACCGGTCGCACCGGCCGCACCGGTCGCACCGGCCGGGCCTGCGCGAACAGGTCCGCAGTCTTTCGAATCGTCCAGGGCGATGTCACGGCCCGCAGCGTCCGGGGCGTTTGCCCATGCTTCAGGGCCGGACATGTCGTTGCGGGAAGCGCAGGCGGACTTCAAGAGCCGGACCGATGGCCCGGGCGCGGTCCCGTCTGCCACCCAGGCCGCGCCTGCCGGGCCCAAGAGCTGGGCTGGATTCGTGGCCTTTTGCGCCAAACGCACGGAGGGGGCAAAGCCTCTGCCGGGGCTCGACAAGGCGCAAGGGGAGCTTCGGGGATCGGAGCTCGTGATGACGAGTCGGCACATATTTCTGTGCGACCGCCTGAAGGCCAGCATGCCCTTGCTGACGGAAGCGGCGCGCGCCTACTTCGGTCCGGGGGTGACGCTGCGGGTTGACGCTCCGGAGGAGTCTGTGCGCAAGACCCGCACGGAGCTGCGCGAGATGGCCCTGGTTGACCCCGTTGTGCGGGAGGCTCAGGAAAAATTTCAGGCTCGGATCGTCGAGGTCCGGCCCCTATCAAACGGAAATTCCAAGGAGAGCGAGATATGAACGAACTTATCAGACAGGCGCAGATGATGCAGAAGAAGATGCTGCGCACTCAGGAAGAGATAGGCAAGAAGGAAGTGGAGACCAGCGTGGGCGGCGGCATGGTCACGGTCAAGGCGACTTGCGCCGGTGAGATCCTGTCTGTGGTCATCGACCCGGCCGTGCTTGAGGATGTGGACATGCTCCAGGACATGGTCCTGTCGGCGGTCAACGAAGTCCTGAAGAAGGGCAAGGACCTGATGCAGGGCGAGATGGCCCAGATCACCGGCGGGATGAAGATTCCCGGCCTTTTCTAGGGAGCCCGGGTGCAGCGTCTTCCTTCTCCATTGCAAAAGATCGTCGATCAGTTTTCGGCCCTGCCCGGGGTGGGGCCCAAAAGCGCCTTGCGCATGGCCCTGACCCTGCTCAAATGGCCCGAGGAGTCTGTGCGCTCCTTCGGCCGTGACATCGAAGGCCTGCGCAGTGCCTTGCACATCTGCTCGCGCTGCCACGGCCTGGCCGACAGCGACCCCTGCCATCTCTGCACCGACCCCGCGAGGACTCCGGAGCAGCTCTGCCTGGTTTCGGAGTGGGACAGCCTCATGGTCATGGAGGAGTCCGGCATCTTCAAGGGTCGCTATCTGATCCTGGGCGGCCTGTTGTCTCCGCTGGACGGGATCGATGCCAGGGCCCTCGAGCTGGACAGCCTTGAGTCCATCCTGCGTGAAGGGCAGGTGCGCGAAGTCATTCTGGCTCTGGGTTCGACCATGGAGGCCGAAGCCACTGGGTCGTATGTGCACAACCTTCTGACGCGCGGCTTTCCGGACGTGTCCGTGACCCGTCTGGCCCAGGGCATCCCACTTGGTTCGGAGCTCAAGTACGTGGACCGCGAAACCCTCAAACAGTCCCTCAAGCACAGGCAGTCCCTGTAGCCCCATGAACACCATTTCGGGCGAAGTCGTCACCGTCGTCTATCACAATCCTGAAAACGGCTACGTCATCGCGCGCGTGGATTCACCGTCCGAACCCGGCCAGATCAACGTGGTCGGGCTTCTGGGCGACGTGGCTCCGGGCGAATCCCTGCGCATGTCGGGCGAGTGGGTCGAACACCCCAAGTTCGGGCGGCAGTTCAAGGCCGAGACCTGCGAACATCTTCTGCCCGCGTCCATAAACGGCATCCGCCGTTTTCTGGGCTCCGGGGCGATCAAGGGCATCGGCGAGAAGACCGCCGACCGCATGATCAGCCGCTTCGGCAGCCAGATTCTCGACATCATGGATTCGGATCCCGAGCAGCTTCTTGAAGTGGAGGGCATCGGCCCGGCCAAGCTCAGGACCATCATTTCCTCCTGGCAGGAGAAGCGCGAGGTGCGCGGGCTGATGCTTTTCCTGCAGACTCACGGCGTGGCCACGACCTTCGCCCACCGGATTTTCCGCCATTACGGGGTGAACGCCGTGCAGCGTCTGCGCGCCAACCCCTACGATCTGGCCTACGACATCCATGGCATCGGTTTTCGCACCGCCGACGAGGTGGCGCTCAAACTCGGTTTTGCCGAGGACGCGCCGCAGCGTCTGGAGGCCGGGGTGGAGTATTGCCTGCGCCAGGTGGCCGACGGGGCCGGGCACATGTTCCTGCCGCGTCCGGTCCTGGCGGAGGAGGCGGCCAAGCTGCTGGGCTGTCATGACCTGGAGCTCATCGAAGAACAGATCGACGCCCTGGTCGAGCGCAAGCGTCTGGTGGTCGAGCCCCTGCCGGAGAAGGGCGTGGCCGAGGCCGTTTTTTTGACCTATTTCTATCGGACGGAGCGAGAGATTGCCTCGCGCCTGCAGGGGCTGCTCGATCACGTCAGCCGCATTGCCCCGGAGAAGATTTCAAGGGCCGTGGAGCACGAGGAACAGCGTCAGTCCCTGACCCTGTCCGAAGAGCAGCGCGCTGCGGTGGAGTCGGCCTGCGGGCACAAGGTGTCCATCATCACCGGCGGGCCGGGCACGGGCAAGACGACCATCACGCGTGTCGTGGTGCGGGCCTTGAAAGCCCTGGGGCTGAAGATTTCGCTGGCCGCGCCCACGGGCCGGGCCGCCAAGCGCCTGGCCGAGGCCACCGGATTCACGGCCACGACCCTGCACCGGTTGCTGCGCTATCAGCCGGCGACGGGCTTCGAGTTCAACGAGGAGAAGAAGCTCTCCGCCGACGTCATGGTCGTGGACGAGGTCTCCATGCTCGACTGCGGTCTGTGCCTGTCGCTCCTGCGGGCGCTGCCCCTGACCTGCCGTCTGGTTTTCGTCGGCGACGAGAACCAGCTGCCGTCGGTGGGCGCGGGCAATGTGCTCGGAGACATGATCGAGAGCGGCGTGGTTCCGGCCGTGCGCCTGACGCACATCTACCGCCAGGCGCGGGAGAGCATGATCGTGGTCAACGCGCACCGCATCAACGAAGGTGCTTTTCCCCTCGGCAGCCCGCATGCCCCGCCCAAGGCCGATTTTTTCTGGGTCGAAAAGGAGAATCTGCTCGAATTGCAATCCCTGGTCCTGCGCATGGTCTGCGAGCGCATCCCCGAAGCGTACGGTCTTGATCCCATGACTGACGTGCAGGTACTGACGCCCATGCACAAGGGCGAGGTGGGGACCATCGCCCTGAACCGCCTGCTGCAGGAGCGCCTCAATCCGCAGGGGCGGGAGCTGGTGCGCGGACAGCGGGCCTACCGGGTCGGGGACCGCATTCTGCAGCTCAGGAACAACTACGACAAGGAAGTCTTCAACGGCGATCTGGGGCGCATACTCGGCTTCGATCCGGAGGACGAGACCCTGGTCGCGGAATTTGATGGGCGTGAAGTGGAGTACGGTTTCGATGAACTGGACGAGATAGGTCTGGCCTACGCCATCAGCGTACACAAGAGCCAGGGCAGCGAATATCCGGCCGTGGTCATGCCGGTGGTTTCGCAGCACTACATGCTCCTGCAGCGCAACCTGATCTACACCGGGTTGACCCGGGCCAGGAAGCTGGCCGTGCTCATGGGTTCGCGCCGCGCCATGCACATGGGGCTGGGCAACGAACGTGGGCGGCAGCGCCACACGTCCCTGGCCGTGCGTCTGGCAAAAGAGCATCAAATCTGAGCCAAGGGGCTGAAAGGACGGACGAATGGGGCCAAAATCACGGATTTGAAGGCGCGAGATGCGTTGACAGGCCCGTGAAAGCTTGTCTATGGAGTCTCTTTTGTGGATTGCGGGTGTGGCGGAACGGTAAACGCATCAGCCTTAGGAGCTGACGCCAAAAGCTTGTAGGTTCGAATCCTATCGCCCGCACCAATTAAAAACAGACAGGTCCTGGATCAGGGGCTTCAATGCCCGCGCTGCCAGGGACAAGACAATTCGGACGTACTGAGGAAATGACGGGAACGGGCACGTCGAGGGAGAAAACCCAGGCCCGCCTCTCGCGCAATATCGATTATCCGGGCCCCCGAGGGAGCGCCCATCACCTAAGGAGTGGAGTCATGGAATACAAAGTCGAAGAACTTTCCCCGGTCAAGCGCAAGGTGGCAGTGGAAGTGAGCGTCGAGGAAGTGCATGCCGCGTTGGCCGCTACCGTGGCCCTGTACCGCAAGGGTGCGGAGATCAAGGGCTTCCGCAAGGGCAAGGTCCCGTCCACCGTGGTCGAGGCCAAGTACCGCAAGCAGATTTACGGCGAGGCCACGACCGACCTGATCAACTATCATATCAATGAGATTCTGGGCGAACTCAAGCTCTCCCCCCTGTCCCGCATCGACGTCGATGCCAAGGAAATGGAGCGGGAAGAGGATTTTTCCTATTCGTTTTCCTTTGAAATCGCCCCTTCCTTCGACCTGCCCGAGTACAAGGGGCTGGCCGTCGAGGAGGAGGAAGTGGTCGTCGATCCGCAGCAGGTCGAGGACGTCATTGAGCGCATCCGCCAGAACATGGCCAAGACCGTGATCATCAAGGATGAGCGTCCTGCCGCCACCGGCGACATTGCGGTCATCGACTTCCAGGCCTTCCAGGACGGGGTCGCCATGGAAGGAATCGCCGCCAACAAGTTTGAGCTTCCCCTGGGCGAAGGAAATTCCCTGCCCGAATTCGAGGATATCGTCATCGGCATGACTCCCGGCGAAAGCAAGGAGAGCGAGCTGACCTTCCCCGCGGATTTCATCAACGACAAGCTGTCCGGCCAGACCGTGTCCATGCAGGTCACCCTGCATGCCATCAAGGTTCGCGACCTGCCCGAGGTCAACGATGACTTCGCCGAGCTTGCCGGCGGTTACACCTCCGTGCAGGACCTGAAAGACGCCATCGAGAAGTCCTACGTCTCGACCCGCAAGCAGCTGGTCAAGGGCGACGCCCAGAAGAAACTCCTGGACGGCATCAAGACCGAAGTCAGCTTCGAGCTGCCGCAGAGCATCGTCGAAGAGCAGATCGACAAGCAGATCGTCGAGCTGCAGGGCAAGCTTGAGCGTCAGGGCAAGAGCCTTGATTCCCTGGGCCGCACTCCCGCCGAGCTGCGCGAAGAGAACCGCGCCCAGGCCGAAGACGTGGTCAAGTCCTCCCTGGTGCTCCTGGCCATCGCCAACGCCGAAAATCTGACGGTCGATCCCCAGGAAGTGGATATGGTTCTGCAGAAGATGGCCGCGTCCACCGGCCAGGACTTCCATTCCATCAAGGATTACTACGAGCAGCACAACCTGATGATTCCGCTCAAGGATCGGGTTCTGGCCGACAAGGCCATGGAACTTATTTACGAAAACGCCACGGTGACCACGGTTCCCCCGGCAGCAGCCCCGAACGCATAGTTTCGAGGGGGGCCGGGCTTGACCCGGCCCCTTTTCTTTTCCGGGAAGTCCGCGTTCAATCTGGCAGGCAATGTGCAGGTCAAAGCGGGTGACCCGCGACTCCCCCGCACACAGCCCTTGACACCCTGCCCCGGATCGTTATTTTTCAAATCTTTGGTGTCAGTCCCCATTTTTGTTTTTTAGGAGCTTTCATGGTCAGTAATTCCGTATTCGTCATTGAAAACACCGGCCGCGGCGAGCGGATGTACGATATCTATTCCCGCCTGCTCAAGGACCGCATCGTGCTTCTGGGCACTCCCATCGACGATCACGTCGCCAACTCCATCTGCGCCCAGCTGCTTTTTCTGGAGTCCGAGAATCCCGAGAAGCAGATCTACATGTACATCAACTCTCCCGGCGGAGCAGTGACGGCCGGCATGGCCATCTATGACACCATGCAGTACATCTCCGCGCCCGTGGCCACCCTGTGCATCGGCCAGGCCGCGAGCATGGCGGCGGTGCTCCTGGCGGCAGGCGAGAAGGGCATGCGCTACACGCTGCCTCATTCGCGCATCATGATCCATCAGCCCATGGGCGGATTTCAGGGCCAGGCGACGGATATCGCCATCCAGGCCAAGGAGATCATCCGTCTGCGTGGTGAGTTGAACGGGATTCTGGCCAGTCACACCGGTCAGACGCTGGAAAAGGTCGAGCAGGACACGGAACGGGATTATTTCATGAGCGGGGAAGAAGCCTGCACTTACGGACTCATCGATCAGGTTCTGGCCTCCCGCAAGGAACTTGAATAGATTCAGGAATTTTTTAGAATTTTGAGGTAACCATGGCGGAAAGAAAAAAAAGAACCGGCAAGGATCTGACCTGCTCTTTTTGTGGCAAGGGACAGGACGAAGTGCTGAGGCTCATTGCCGGTCCAGATGTGTACATCTGCAATGAATGCATTGCCCTGTGCGATGACATCTTGAAGAATGACAATCGCAAGGAAGATCTTGATTCCTCGGACATACCGTTGCCCCAGGAGATCAAGGCCGCCCTGGATGATTACGTGGTCGGACAGGATGACGCCAAGAAGATCCTGTCCGTGGCCGTGTACAACCACTACAAGCGCATAAAATATCACTCCCTGGTCAAGGATGACGTGGAGCTCGACAAGAGCAACATCCTCCTGATCGGCCCTACGGGTTCCGGCAAGACCCTGCTGGCCCAGACCCTGGCGCGCATCCTGAAGGTGCCCTTCGCCATCGCCGACGCCACGACGCTGACCGAGGCCGGTTATGTGGGCGAGGACGTGGAGAACATCCTGGTCCAGCTGGTGCAGAACGCCGACTACAATCTGGAATCGGCGGCCAAGGGCATCATCTACGTGGACGAGATCGACAAGATTTCGCGCAAGTCCGACAGTCCGTCCATCACCCGGGACGTGTCCGGCGAGGGCGTGCAGCAGGCGCTCCTCAAGATCATCGAAGGGACCGTGGCCAACATTCCCCCCAAGGGCGGCCGCAAGCATCCGCAGCAGGAATTCATCCGCCTCGATACCTCGAACATTCTTTTCATTGTCGGCGGTGCCTTCATCGGGCTGGACGACATGGTCAAGCAGCGCGTTCAGGGATCGAGCATGGGTTTTGGCGCCAAGATGCGCCGTAAGCAGGATGACAACACCGACAGCCTGCTCAAGCAGGTTCACCCCATGGACTTGATTCGTTTCGGACTTATTCCTGAATTTACAGGGCGCATTTCGGTCATCACTTCCCTCACCGAACTCAACGAGGACGATCTGATGCGCATCCTGCAGGAGCCCAAGAACGCTCTGGTAAAACAGTATCAGAAGATGTTCGAGCTTGAGAGCGTGGAACTCAAATTCACGAACAATGCCTTAAAGGCCCTGGCCTCCAAGGCGATCAAGCTGGAAACCGGAGCGAGGGGCCTCAGATCCGTGATGGAATCCATCATGCTCGACATCATGTACACTCTGCCGTCCACCAAGGACGTCACCGAGTGCGTCATCAACAAGGCCGTGGTGGAAGAGGGCAAGGAACCGTTGCTCCTGTTCAAACCCGAGGCCAAGAGCGCCTGACCATCCGTGGTCGGCCAAGACCCGCGAGAGCAATCATGACCGATGCCATAGTTTTTGAAAAATCCACTCACGGGAGCATGATCCTTCCGGTCATGTCCCTGCGCGAAGTGGTCATGTTCCCCAAATCCATCGTGCCTCTTTTCGTGGGCCGGGATTCCTCCATCAAGGCCATCGAGATGGCCCTGGACAGATACGAGAAGAGGATTTTTCTGGTCGCCCAGAAAGATCCCGGACAGGAACGACCCGACGTGGAAGGCCTCTTTGAAGTTGGCACGGTCAGCAAGGTCTTGCAGATGCTGCGTCTGCCCGACGGGACCATCAAGGTGCTCTTCGAGGGCTTGTACCGTGCTTCCTTCGACCATGAGCGCGGGCTCATGATCGAGGACGACATCCAGATGGTGCGGACCTCCGCGCTGCCGGATCTGGAAGGCAATCCCATGGAGGGCGAAGCCCTGGTCCGCGCCACCCATGAGGCGGTGGAGGAATATTCCCAGGTCAACCGCAAGCTGGCCAAGGAGACCATCCTGGCCATCACCAGCGTGTCCCAGCCCGGCCGCCTGGCCGACAGCATCGCCCCGCACCTCAAGGCCACCTACGATCGCAAGCAGGGCGTCCTTGAGCTGCGCAATCCCGTCCGCCGTCTGGAGCGAGTCTATGAACTCATCCAGGAAGAGGTCGAGGTCTTTTCCCTGGAAAAGAAGATCAAGGGCCGCGTCAAGAAGCAGATGGAGGAGAATCAGAAGGATTACTACCTCGGCGAGCAGCTCAAAGCCATCCACAAGGAGATGGGCCGGGATTTCGATCCCAAGGCGGACATGGAGGAGCTCGAAGTCCAGCTCAAGGAAAAGGACATGCCCGAGGAGGCCCGCGCCAAGGCCATGGCCGAAATGAAGAAGCTGCGCCAGACCCCGCCGTCCTCGGCCGAGTACGCGGTGCTGCGCAACTACGTGGACTGGATTCTGGCCCTGCCTTGGAACGTGGTCCGCGACGTGGACATCGACATAAAGCAGGCGCAGAAAATTTTGGATGACGACCATTACGGCCTTGAAAAGCCCAAGGAGCGCATCCTCGAATATCTGGCCGTTCAGGCCCTGGTCAAAAAATTGCGCGGTCCCATTCTTTGTCTGGTCGGCCCTCCCGGCGTCGGCAAGACCTCCCTGGCCAAGTCCATCGCCCGAGCCACGGGGCGCGAATTCGTGCGCCTGTCGCTGGGCGGCGTGCGCGATGAGGCCGAGATCCGCGGTCATCGCCGGACCTATGTCGGGGCTCTGCCGGGCAAGATCATCCAGTCGCTCAAGCGCGTCTCGACCAACAATCCGGTCTTCTGCCTGGACGAGGTCGACAAGATGAGCATGGACTTCAGGGGCGACCCTTCGGCCGCGCTGCTTGAAGTTCTCGATCCGGAACAGAACAGCGCCTTCAACGATCATTACCTGGACATGGACTACGACCTGTCCCAGGTCTTTTTCATCACCACGGCCAATTCGCTCCAGACCATTCCGCTGCCCCTGCAGGACCGCATGGAGATCATCACCATCCCCGGCTATCTTGAGACGGAGAAGGAACGCATCGCGTCTGATTTTCTGCTGCCCAAGCAGCTTGAGCAGCATGGCCTCAAGTCTGAAAATCTGAGCATGTCCAAGGGCGCGATCCTTGAGGTCATCCGCCGCTACACCCGCGAATCCGGCGTGCGCAACATGGAGCGCGAGCTGGCCTCGGTCTGCCGCAAGGTGGCCAGGGCCCTGGTGGAAGATGGGGACATGGACAAGACCGTGGCCGTGACCAAGTCCATGCTTGGCTCCTATCTTGGCGTACCCAAGGTTCGCCACGGCCAGCGCGAGGAGGAGGCCCAGGTCGGCGTGGCCACGGGCCTTGCCTGGACCCAGGTCGGCGGCGAACTGCTCTTTGTGGAAGTGGCGCTCATGCCCGGCACGGGCAAGATCGAGATCACCGGCAAGCTTGGCGACGTCATGCAGGAGTCTGCCAAGGCGGCCATCAGCTACATCCGCTCCCGGTCTGAATTCTTCGGGCTGCGCAAGGATTTCTACAAGGAAATCGACACCCACATCCACGTGCCCGAAGGCGCGACCCCCAAGGACGGTCCCTCGGCCGGGATCACGCTGGCTACCTGTCTAGCCTCGGCCTTACTCGACATTCCCGTCAGGAACGACGTGGCCATGACCGGGGAGATCACCCTGCGCGGCCGGGTTCTGCCCATAGGCGGGGTGCGCGACAAGCTTCTGGCCGCGCATCGGGGTCTGATCACGCGGGTCCTGCTGCCCAAGGAAAATGAGCGGGATCTGAAGGAAGTGCCCAAGGTCATCCTGAAGGACCTTGAGATCGTGTTCGTCGAGAACATGGATCAGGTGTTGTGCGAGGCCTTAAAGGATGTCACCATGGAGACGCTTTTCTGTCCTTCCGCCGACATCATCCCGGTCTCCAAGGCCCTTCACAAGGGGCACGAGTTCTCAAGTCCTCAATAACGCGACGTTTCACAAAACGATTATGAAAACCCCCACCGCTTCCGCGCTGGGGGTTTTCGCTTGTATTGGCCCGGCCGGTTTTGTGTTCAACGCATGCGGTAGATCCAGACTGGTTTGTCTTCGCGGCTGCGCAGCACGACAAGAGGTTCAAGGTCCGGTGCCTCGAATTCCAGGCTGACCAGCCAGGAGCCTGGCGAAAGTTCACGTCGGGCTTTTTCTGCTGCCGGGCCCATGCTTTCGGGGCGCTGGAACATGTAGACCATGGAATAGTCCGACCAGTCGGCTTTCCAGATGTCTCCGTGGCGCACTCGGGTGAAGGGGCAGCGCCAGGCGCACACGATGCGCAGGGGCCAGCTTTTTTCCAGCCCGTCGATCTGCGCCGTGGGATAGATGCGGTACAGTTCGGCAAGTCCATTGCCCACTCCGCAGCCTGCGTCCAGAATGCGGTCCGTGCACGTGAGCGGCGCGACCTTGTCCAGTTCGTCCAGAATGCCCTTGGGAGTGGGAAACAGCGGGGCATCCCGCCAGGCGCTCATGGGATAGAGGAGCAGCAGCAGGCCGAGCGGGATGAGCCATATCCACGGCGGAAGGGCGGTCCCGAGGTTTGATGCGGCCAGGGACAGGGGAAAGCCGGCGGCGATGAAAAATTTGCGCCAGACGGAGGCGGTCATGGGGCTGGCCGCGAGTCCAAGACTCGTGGCCAGCCCCAGGCTCCACGTGATTGGGGTTTGCAGGGCGTGCAGGCCCAGAAACAACGCCCAGCAGGCGCCCCAGGTCACAAGCGCGGGCAGCGGCCAGGGCAGCACCGCGAGGCATCCCTGGGAACTCTTTGCGTCGCCTTTTTCGGGCGTGGGCCGGGTTTTGAGTCTGCTCATGATATTTCCGTGAAAATGGTGAACTTTCGGACCGGACTGTGCGGGAAACGAGGGCAAAAGAAAAGTGGCTCGGGAGCATGCGGAGCGAGTTTTTTTGTTGTGGTCCCGGCTCTTTTATGCTGGTCTGCCAGCGCAATGAAACACGATGCCTCCACCACCGCCACGGACGATCTGGCCCAGGCCCGCGCCACGCGCAACCCCTTGCGCAAGCTCTACCACTGGACCCTGCACTGGGCCGCAACGCCTTACGCCCTGCCGGCCCTGGTGCTTCTGTCCTTTGCCGAGAGCTCCTTTTTCCCGGTGCCGCCCGATGTGCTGCTCATTGCGCTGTGCTTTTCGACGCCCGGACGCTGGTTCAAACTGGCCGCGTGGTGCACCGCTGCGTCGGTCGTGGGGGGATTGCTCGGGTATTTCATCGGCTGGGGGCTTTGGGAGACGGTAGGTTTGCCCATCGTGCGCATGTATAATGGCGAGGCCGTGGTCGAGATGGTGCGCGTCTGGTACGAAAATTACGGCTTCTTCGGCGTGCTGGTCGCGGCGGTGACACCCATTCCCTACAAGGTCTTCACCATAGCTTCGGGCATGATGAGCTTTGATCTGGGCCAATTCGTGCTGGCTTCGGCGTTGGGCAGGGCAACGCGCTTTTTTCTGGTGGCCGGGCTCATCCGTCTGTTCGGGGCGCGCATCAAGCCTTTCATGGAAAGGCATTTCGAGCTGGCCGCCTCGGCCCTGGTCGTCCTGGCCATTCTGGGCTTTGCGGCCATCAAGTATCTGTGACGGAGGCTGGCCGCAAAGCACTTCCCGGTCGGCCCGGCTTGTGTCAGTCCGAGGGCCAGATTTTGCTGAGTACGCGCATGCTCTTGCTTTCCACCCAAGGGGCGGTTGAGAGCGCATAGTCCTTGAAATGGGGCGTTGAGCGGTGCACTTCATAAAACGTGGCCGCGTCGGTATAGGTTTCGTAGAGGGTGAAGTTGGCCGGATTTTCGGGATCCTGCAGAATTTCAAATCCGAGACAACCTTCTTCCCTGGTGACTGAATTGTTGCCTTGCCTCAGCACCGCCTCCCGAAAATCATCGGCGAATTCCTTCCTGGTCACGATATCCACAATGACAACGAACATGAACTGGTTCCTCCGGTTCTTGTGATCAACGAATGATTTGTTTTGCCTTGTCCACCTGGCTTGGAGTCAGGTCGGCCGGCACCTTCTCCCTGCCCAGGGCCTTGCACACGATGTAGCGGGCGCACTGCTCGAAATCTCTTGACAGTACATGCGCTTCATCATGCTTGCCAAGCTTGGTGTGTTCGCCATTTTGTCAATGAAAAAAGATGCTTGGTAGACAATTTGCAATCGGCCATGTATTGTCCTGAGTTGTTTTTTATTGGTAACAGGCCCGGCCGGGCCTGCCAATAGGAATTGCGCGCCGGATGATTCATATTTGGTTTTCCGTGTGCATTCCGGAATAAAATGTGGCCTGGGATAGGCACTGGCGATCTTGAATCAGGATGACGCGGCAGAGGATGGGGCGATCTTTTTGAGGTGGGAACGATTCGAGGTTGTCAGATCAGCGTCTGGGCATCGTGCTGGAAATATCTCCAGGACATGTCGATGAGTTCGGCCTTGAGGTCGCTGCCGGTCTTGTGCGCGTAATGCTCGTGCAGGGTTTTGGCCATGCCCGCAAAGAGGTCCACGACCTCCGGGTCAAAATGCGTCCCGCGGCCCTGTTCAAGGATGTCCAGCGCCTCCCCGCAGCTGAGCGGTGCCTTGTATGGCCTGCGCGAGGTCAGGGCGTCGAAGACGTCGGCCACGGCGAAGATGCGTGCGGTCAGGGGGATCTCCTTGCCTTCCAGGCCATCGGGATAGCCTGCTCCGTCGAACTTCTCGTGATGCCCGCCGACCACGTCGCGCGCCTCGCGCAGCCAGGTCGAGCGCGCGATGACGTCCAGCCCGTGCCGGACATGGGTCTTCATGATTTCGAATTCATCCGGCGTGAGCCTGCCGGGCTTGAGCAGGATATCGTCCCTGATGGCGATCTTGCCTACGTCGTGCAGGAAGGCGCCCATGGTCAGGGCGCGCATCTGGGGCGTGCGCAGATCGAGGGCCTCGCCCATGCGCAGGGCGTACATGGTCACCCTGTAGTTGTGCTCGTCCGTGTCGCTGTCGCGCTTGGCGACGATGCACCCAAGCAGCGAGAGGGTCTCGAAGTTCGCGGCCTGCATGTTGCGGGAGAAGGCCACCAGCCGGTTGGTCAGGCGCAGCACGACCGGGTAGAGGAGTCCGGTCGTGGCCAGGGTGATGAGCACCACGATACCTGCGGTGAAGACGGATTTCCTTTTCATGGAGGCCACTACGGCCGGGGCTGGGATGAAAACGATCTCGGCCGTTCCCGCCTCGTCCCGCGCGGGATCCCCAAGAAGCAGCACGGCGTGGACCGCGAGAAGCTTCGCGATGCGCTTTGTTTCGACCCATGGGAGTTCTGTGTAGGAGGCGGATGCCCCGTCCGCGTGGACATGTTCCCAGACCGCCTGGTGCTCGGCGAAAGTCGTGTCCAGGTATTCCCGCTCTTCCGCTTTGTCCCGTCCGCTGAATTTGGCGTAAACGATCTTGCCGCGCGTGGTGAGCCGCCTTGTGGCGCCGAATTCGCCCAGGGCTCGGTCAAAGGCCGCCGCTGGCGTGACGTCCGTCTGGGCCACAATCTCCCGGGTCCTTGCGACCAGTTCCCCGATGTCCGCCCGGGCCTCGGTCACGATTTCCTCTTTGAGCATGCGCTCTTCGGCCACGTAGGCGAAGACGGCCATGGCCACCGCGATGACCGTGGCCATGATGGCCAGCCTGGCGACAAGGGTGCGGCGTACGTAGGTGACAAGGGGGACGTTGCGCGAGGAAAACATGCCTTCCTCCGAAGGTCGGTTCATGAGGGCGCGGGGCGCGACGATGCAAGAGGGTATGTACCCGCTCTGCTGGTCGATGTCATGCCCTGTTATGCGCAAAAAAGCCCCCGGTTGCACGCATTGCGGCAACGGGGGGCTGTAGGGAAGTATAAGCCTGTTTGTCGGCGTTATTCGTGGTCAGTAGATCTTGCGCTTGGAGAAACTTGAACCCAGCACCGTGAAGGTGTTCTCGACGATGAAGAGGGCCTGCGGGTCGTGGGTGAAGGTTATCTCTTCGAGCTTCTTGAGTTGGATGTTGTTGACCACGGTCATGAGCACGTTCTTTTCGCGTTTGCTGAACGCTCCCATGCCTTTTAAAAAGGTGGCGCTTTGCTTCAAGGAGTCGAGGATGCTCTGGCTGATGGCTTCGGAATGATCGGAGATGATGAAGACGACCTTGCGCTGCGAAAAGAGCGAGAGAGTCTGTTCGACCATTACGGAGGAGATGAAGACCAGAATCAGGGAGACGATGACCAGATCGACGGGCATGATGGTCAGACACAGGAGGAAGAGCCCGAGATTGAAACCGAAATAGACCTTGCCCACGCCGATATTGTAATTCTGGAAGAGATAGACCGCGAGGATGTCAAGGCCGCCTCCCGACCCCAGGGAGCGCAGGATGAGTCCGCCGCCGAGTCCGTTCAGCACGCCGCAGGCGACGGCCGCGTAGAATTGGTCATGGATCTCGACGGTGACGTTCATGAGCTCGAAGGCCACGGTCATGACCACCAGCCCGTAGAGGCTGTAGAGCACGAAACGGGGACTGAGCTTGTACCATCCCAGGATGAAGGCGGGCAGGTTGATCAGAAAGAAGAGAATGCCCGGGGTCAGCCATCCCGTCGAATAATAGATGAGCGCGCCCACGCCGAAAAAACCGCCGGGTATGAACTGCTGGGGAATGGCGATGCCTTTCATGGCGAAGGCGCACAGGAGCGCTCCGCTGGTGATCAGAAAAAGATTCCAGCGGATGGAGTAGGCCAACTCAAAGCGTTTTGTCGCGGGCTTCAAGGGGTTTGTACCAGACATTCATGCTCTCAAGATCGCCTTTGATCTGGGTGTTGTTGGGTAAAGTCCCGGCGAAGGAGTATCCCTGCCGGGCGAAAACAATATTCATGCCGGTGGCATGAGCTCGGGCGATGGTATAGGCGGTGTCGATTCCGGCCCTTGCCATCTCCTTTTCCATGTGCGCCAGGAGAATGCAGGCCAGCCCCTTGCCGCGGTTTTCCGGCAATGTGGCGAAGTCGGTCATCTCCACGTTCCCGGAGGTGCAATCCATTTCAGCCGAGGCCAGGGCTGTCAAGTTTCCTTCGGTGTCGCGTACACCGAAGTAGCGCACATGCGAATCCATTGTTGAGAGAAGGTAGCCTTCATCATCAATGGGGAAGGGATAGGTCTCGAAGACACGGCGGTAGAGGCCTGCCATGGCCTTTGCGTCTTCGGGCTTCATGACTGCGATGGTCCAGCCCTCGGGCAGGGTGCGTCCATTTTGCAGGCTCTGCTCCCTGGCGGTGCTGAGCACATCCTGCACCAGCTTCGGGCTGCGGATGACGGAGCGTTCGCGTTTGGGATACTTGGCCATGAAACAGCCGTCCTGGCTGCCGTTGAACATGTTCGGGACCCTGGCTTCGACCTTGAAGCCCTGGGCCCTGAACCAGCCCTCGGCCGGTCCGGGCACCTTGGCGAAGAGCTTGGTGTAGCCGTTGGTCGAGGCCAACTGTTCCATGAAGCGGATGATGCGCGGCACATCCGGGGACGCCAGTTTCATCAGATAGACACGGTCGCTGGCCGGTCCGTGCTGGAGCAGGGCTCCTGTCATGCGGATCATGCTGTCAGGCTGCATCAGTGCGCCTCCCTATGCGTTCGTTCTCCTCGGGGGTGAGGCTCTGGGCGTCGTCCCAGTCGGCCAGCAGGCTTTCGATGCCGATGGCCTTCTCCTCGGCGTCGGCCTCGCGCAACTGCAGGTTGCAGGTCGAGCATTCCCGGTCGCAGTAGGTCGGCTCGTAATGGGCCGGCTCGTGGTAGGTGGTGATGACGCCCTCGTAGTTGCGCAGCACGACCTTGTTCGCGGTCCAGGAGATGATGTAGTTGGGCATGAGCGGGATCTTGCCGCCGCCACCCGGAGCATCGACCACGTAGGTCGGAATGGAGAAGCCGCTGGTGTGGCCGCGCAGGCTCTCCAGGATCTCGATGCCCTTGCCGATGGGCGTGCGAAAATGGGTCAGGCCTTCGGACAGGTCGCACTGATACAGATAGTAGGGGCGCACTCTATTGCGCACCAGCTTGTGATTCAGGACCTTGATCAAGCGCGGACAGTCGTTCACGCCAGCCAGCAGCACGCTCTGGTTGCCAAGGGGGATGCCTGCGTTGGCCAGCTTGGCCAGGGCCTGCTTGGACGAGGCCGTGATCTCCGCGGGATGATTGAAATGCGTGTTGATCCAGAGCGGATGATGCTTCTTGAGCATCTCGACCAGATCATCGGTGATGCGGTACGGCAGAACCACCGGGGTGCGTGTGCCGATGCGCACGACCTCGACGTGCTCGATGCTGCTGATCTCGGTCAGAAGCCAGTCGAGCATGTCGTCGGAGAGCAGAAAGGGGTCGCCTCCGGACAGGAGCACGTCGCGCACCTGCGGGGTATTGCGGATGTATTCGATGCCCTGGCGCAGATCATCGCGGCTCGGGATGGAATCACGGTCGCCGACCTTGCGCTTGCGGGTGCAGTGGCGGCAATACATGGCGCAGGTGTTGCTGACATGCAGCAGCACCCGGTCCGGGTAGCGGTGGGTCAGGCCGGGCACGGGGGAATCTTCGTCCTCGTGCAGGGGGTCGCTCATGTCATGACTTTCGATGCGCAGCTCGTCGGTCGAGGGAAAAGCCTGCATGAACACGGGATCGTTGCGGTAGTCCTTGGGATCGATCAGGGACAGATAGTACGGCGTGATGGCCATGGGAAACTTTTCAGTGGTATTTTTGAGCGCAGCCCGCTCCTTCCCGGTAAATTGGATGCCGAGTAGACGTTCGACCCCTTCGATGCTTTTGATGCTGTTGCGTACGTGCCACTTCCAATCCGTCCAGTTGGAACGAGTGGCGTCTTCCGCAATGATTTTTGCCAGGCGACGCTGGTTTTCAGAATATATTTGCATGAGATCTCCTTCTCCGCGACATTTTTTTTCTGAATGATATCAAGAAAAAAATATTTGAGAATTACAGTGTGTGCTTGACGTGTCGGAAAAAAGTCAAAGACAAAGCATATCTTTTAAAAAAGAACCAAGTTCTGCTATATGCAGAAATTTGTAATGATTTAAATGAAGCTTTTTTTTGGTCGCGGGATTAGTAATAGAGATCATGTAAAATGATTTTGATCAAGGGGATGTGAGGGTTGTGTTTCGGGTACTCCTCCATACCCGATCGATGAGTGTTTTTGTGCGGCGAACAAAGGGTTTGTTCGCGATATCGCAGGTGCGTTTCGAGGTGCAGGAAACCGGAGCCGACCGTGTCCGATGCGGCCGGCTCCGGGCGGAATTCAGCCTAGGCCCAGCTTTTTTTCAAGCTCGGCCACGATCAGGGTGGTTTTTATGATCGTGTCGGGATTGAGGGACATGGACTCGATGCCGCACTCGACCACGAACTCTGCGAACTCGGGGTAGTCGCTGGGGGCCTGGCCGCAGATGCCGATGTACTTGCCCTTTTTGACAGCCACCTCGATAACCTGCCTGACGAAACGCTTCACGGCCGGATTTCGCTCGTCGTAGACGTGGGCCACCAGGGATGAATCGCGGTCCACACCGAGGATGAGCTGGGTCAGATCGTTGGTGCCGATGGAGAAGCCGTCGAAGACTTCAAGGAACTCCTCGGCCATGATCACGTTGGACGGGATCTCGCACATGCCGATGACTTTAAGTCCGTTCTCGCCTTGTCTCAGGCCGAACTCGGCCATGGTCTCGATGACCTGTTTCGCCTCTTCCACGGTGCGCGGGAAGGGGATCATGATCTCCACGTTGGTCAGGCCCATGTCCTCGCGGATTTTCTTCATGGCCCGGCATTCGAGACCGAAGGCCTCCTTGTAATCGGGGGAGTAGTAGCGCGAGGCCCCGCGCCAGCCGATCATGGGGTTCTCCTCTTCCGGCTCGAAGAGTTTGCCGCCGATGAGGTTGGCGTATTCGTTGGACTTGAAGTCCGAGAGGCGCACGATGACCTGTTTGGGATAAAATGCGGCCGCGATCATGCCCACACCTTCGGCCAGCTTGTCGACAAAAAATTCCGCCTTGTCTGCATAGCCCGAGGTCATGTCGGCGATGGCGCGCTTCAGGATGTCGTCCGGCAGGTCTTCGTAGTTCAGAAGCGCCAAGGGGTGGATCTTGATGTAGGAGTTGATGATGAATTCCTCCCGCGCCAGGCCCACTCCTTCATTGGGGATGAAACTTTTCTCGAAGGCCTGTTCGGGGCTCGCGAGGTTCATCATGATCTTGGTCTTGGGTTTGGGCAGAGTACCAAGATCCGTTTCCTGGATCTCGAAGGGCACAAGCCCCCGGTAGACACTGCCGATGGAACCTTCGGAGCAGACCACGGTCACGTCCTCGCTCTGGGCAAGTTTGGTGGTGGCGTTCCCGGTGCCGACGATGCAGGGAATGCCGAGTTCCCGGCTGACGATGGCCGCGTGACAGGTCCTGCCGCCA
Organism: Desulfomicrobium apsheronum; assembly: GCF_900114115.1. Taxonomy (NCBI): domain Bacteria; kingdom Pseudomonadati; phylum Thermodesulfobacteriota; class Desulfovibrionia; order Desulfovibrionales; family Desulfomicrobiaceae; genus Desulfomicrobium; species Desulfomicrobium apsheronum. The sequence continues at coordinate 151,337 of NZ_FORX01000006.1, forward strand.
CGGTTGGTCACGATGGCCGAGGCGATCTTCATGATAGGTTCCCAGTCCGGGTCGGTCATGTCCGTGACGAGGACCTCTCCTTTGCGGAAGGTGTGGATCATTCCCGCCGACTTGATGACCTGCACCGGCCCCTGCCCGATGAGTTCGCCCACGGACTGGCCTTCGACCAGTGTCTCCCCCTTTCCCGTAAGTACGTATTTCTTGAGGACGGCCAGGTCTTTCAGGGAATGTACTGTCTCAGGCCGCGCCTGAACGATGAACAGTTCACCTGTCTGGCCGTCTTTGGCCCATTCGATGTCCATGGGCGTGAACTGGCCGCGATGGGCGCTGTAATGTTCCTCGATGGTGCAGGCCATGCGGGCCAGGGCCACGACCTCGTCGTCGTTTATGACCAGCCTGCGCCGGTCCTCTTCGGGCACGGCCACGTTCTTGGTCGGAGCCTTGGCGTCGGTGGTGTAGATCATCTTGATGGCCTTGCCGCCGACCCGCTTCATGATGATGGGCTTGAATCCTTTTTTGAGGGTGGGTTTGAAGATGTACCATTCATCCGGGTTGACCGCGCCCTGGACCACGTTTTCGCCCAGGCCCCAGGCTCCGGTCAGAAAGACCGCGTCCTTGAAGCCGGTCTCGGTGTCGATGGAGAACATGACGCCGCTGGCCGAGAGGTCAGAGCGCACCATCTTCTGCACGCCGATGGACAGGGCGATGGAGAAATGATCGAAGCCCTTGTCCTGGCGGTAGGAAATGGCCCGGTTGGTGAAAAGGGAGGCAAAGCAGCGCTGGCAGGCGTCCAGAAGGTCTTCGACGCCCCTGATGTTCAGGTAGGTCTCCTGCTGGCCGGCGAAGCTGGCGTCGGGCAGATCTTCAGCCGTGGCCGAGGAGCGCACGGCCATGTCCACATTTTTGCCATATGTCTCTTCCAGCTTGCGGTAGGCGCTTATGATGGCGCCCTGCAGGTCCGCCGGAATTTCGAGATTGCGGATCAGGGCGCGGACGCGGCTGCCGCGCTCCATGAGGTTGTCCATGTCGTGGGTATCAAGGCCTTCCATTATGCCCTTGATCTTGTCCATGGCCCCGGAAGCCTTGAGCAGGTGGCGATAGGCATGGGCCGTGATCGCGAAACCATTCGGGATGGGCACGCCCTTGGGCACAAGGTTACGGTACATCTCGCCAAGGCTTGCGTTCTTGCCGCCGACCAGCGGAACGTCTTCTATTCCCAGTTCGTCAAACCAGAGCACGAAGGCTTTTTGTTTCTCCACGGCAGTCCTCCTTGGGGCGCAAAAGGGGTTTTATCACGTCTCTTTATCCATCTCACGGCAATGTGAATTGTGCAACTCAGGATGTGCTTTAAGGCAGGCTGGAACGAAAAAGCGGATACCTGCATGCAGGTTTTCTTCGGGATTTTTCTGGTTCCAACAATCTGGAATGAAAGAAAATAATTCGATTGTTACCGTTCCGTGACAGTTTTGTTTCCGAATCGTAAAAAAACTTTTCTTAACGCCCGAGATGCTCTACAGAGGTGCGGGTTTCGCGTCTTTGTCATACAACTGTCACCAAAAACTCCCATGGATAATCTATGCTCAATATTTTGGTTCAGACCCTTGGAGGACTCGGCATTTTCATCCTCGGGATGAAGCTCATGACCGAGGGCCTGCAGATGGCTGCGGGCAACAGGATACGCAACGTCTTAAAAGCCGTGTCCGACAACAGGGTGGTGGGTTTTGCAACGGGCGCGGCTGTGACCGCCCTGGTGCAGTCATCCTCGGCCACCACGGTCATGCTCATAAGCTTCGTCTCGGCCGGGCTCATGTCGTTGACCCAGGCCGTGGGCGTAATGCTCGGCTGCAACGTGGGCACGACCATGACCGCCCAGCTCATCGCCTTCAAACTCTCCAACCTCGCCCTGCCGGCCATCGCGCTCGGGGTTCCGCTCAAATATTTTTCCACGCGCAAGAAATACCGCTATCTGGGCGAAGTCATTCTGGGTTTCGGTCTGCTCTTTTTCGGCATGACGGTCATGGGCGACGGGCTGAGACCGCTGCGGGTGGAGCCTGAATTCATAGCCTTTTTCACCAAATTCAATGCCGCATCCTTTGGCGGTATACTTCTTTGCGTGGCCACCGGCTGCGGGCTGACCATAGTGCTTCAGTCCTCCTCGGCCACGGTGGGCCTGACCATGGCCCTGGCCACCCAGGGCCTGCTCGACTTTCCTTCCGCCATGGCCCTGGTTCTCGGCGAGAACATCGGAACCACCATCACGGCCGAACTGGCCACCATCGGGGCGTCGAACATCGACTCCCATCGGGCGGCGCGTTCCAACACCATGTTCAACGTGCTCGGGGTAGTGATCATGCTGCTCATTTTCCCCTGGTTTTTGGTGGGTGTGGAATGGATAACCCAAAATGTCATGGGAGCACAGCCCTGGAACCTCCATGTGGGTGAGGAATATCCCCATGTGGCCCGCTATCTGGCCAACGGCCACACGCTTTTCAACCTTACCAACGCGCTCGTTTTTCTGGTCTTCCTGCCTCTGCTGGTGCGGGTGGGAACCTGGCTTTCCCCCAAGGATAAGACCACGGGCGACTCCCTCTTTCGCCAGCCGGTCTTTGAACAGAACGTCGAGGACAACCCCGTGGCCGCGCTGGCCCAGGTGCGCGGCGAGATTCACCGCATGTCGCTGACCGTGCGCGCGGCGTACAACAACGCCCTGGAGTGTCTGGAGACTCGGGATCATCGCACCATCCGGCAGCGGCAGCGCTTCGAGGACCAGGTCAACGCCATGCACAGGGCCATCTCGACCTTCCTGGCCAAGACCATGCAAAGCGAGATCAACGAGGCCATCTCCAACGACATCGCCGAGCAGATGCGGGTCGTCAATAACCTCGAACGCATCGGTGATGCCGTGGAGGCGTTTGGCCTGCTGTGCGAGGACATCGTTGATAAGGAGTTGAAATTCAACGAGGTCGCCATGCGCGATTTGTTCATCATCGCCGCCAAGGTCGATGAATTCCTGAGGATGATCAGCGACGCCCTGATCAGGGAGCCCGAGAATTTGATGGAGAAGGCCGAGGAGGCCGAACGGACCATCGACGCCATGCGCGAATCCATGCGTGAATCCCATATCGAGCGGCTCAAGATCGGCAAATGCGGGATCGAAGGCGGCCTGACCTTCATCAACCTCCTGGCCCGGCTCGAAAAAATCGGCGATTACTGCTACTCCATTGCCCGCTCCGTGACCTCCGAGAACTAGACTACCCAGTTTATTTTCCTGGAATTCCCGCAAGACGCAATGTCTTGCGGGAATTCCTTGCCTCCATCGCCCTGCACCGGTATTCCTCTCGTAAAAGCCCGCAAGCCTTTCAGGTCTTTTCGGCTTGCCGGAGGACGCATGAGATTTCCATTTTTTCATTCCATCCGCGCGACGCTGGTCTTTCTGGTGCTCCTGGCCGTGCTGCCTGCATTGGGCATCATGCTTTTCTCGGGCTATTCGCTGCGGGTGAACATGATAGAGAGCGCCGAGGAGGGAGCCCTGCGCCAGATCCAGGTCATGGGCTCCCGTCATGAACAGGTTGTGGACAACGCACGGTTGCTGCTGGCCACCCTGGCCAAGGCGCGCGAAATACAGATGCTCGACCCCCAGGGTTCCAGGCTTCTGCTGGAAGAAATGCTCTCCCGCAACGGCGCCTACACAGCCTTGGCCTTGTACGATCTGCAGGGGCGCATGGTGTCGGCTTCTCCGGCGGATGCCTTTTCCTCCGGGGAGGAGCAGGCCTGCTTGCAGGAAGCCAGGGAACACATGCATTTCAGCATGGGGAGCTATCACCTTGTTTCCGGCACCCAGAATGTTGTCGTCGAATTTGCCCAGCCTGTCGTCGACCTGGAAGGATCGCTGCGCGGCGTGCTCGCGGCCTCCTTTGATCTGAGCTATTTCGGGCGTATTTTTACCGAGGCCCATCTGCCCGAGGGATCCATCTTCACCCTGACCGATGCTGACGGCACGCGACTGACCCGGTTTCCGGAAACCGAAAAATACACCTGGGTGCCCGATCTTCCCCGGATGATAACGAGGATGTCCGGGGAAAGGGCCGAGGGCACTTTTTTGGAAAAGGGCGTGGACGGGGTGCGCCGTCTTTACAGTTTCAAACGGGTGCAGTTCGGGGAGGATCCGTCAAGGCCGCTCATGATCCGTCTTGGCCAGCCCGAAGACTTGGCGCTGGCCGAGGCCAGACGGGCGCTTTTTCGCAATACGTTCCTTCTTGTGCTGGCGACGGTTCTGGCCGTGGTGGTGGCCCGGTTCGTGGGAGAGTTGACCATCATGCGCCGTCTGAAGCGGCTGCTAGCGGCGGCGGATCGTCTTGGGACGGGCGATCTGAGCACGCGCACGGATCTTGACCACGCAGAAGGCGAACTCGGGGTGCTCGCGGCCGCCTTTGACCGCATGGCCGGGAGTCTGCAGGTCCAGGATTCCGAGCGCAGGCGGGCCGAGGAGGAATGCTGCCTGCTGAACACGGATCTGGAGGAGCGGGTCGAGACCCGCACCGCAGAGCTGGCTACGGCCAACACGGAACTGCAAACCGCCCTTGAAAATCTCCGTCAGGCCCAGGGGCAGCTGGTCATGTCCGAGAAGCTCGCCGCCCTGGGCGGGCTGGTGGCCGGAGTGGCGCACGAAATCAACACGCCGGTGGGCGTGGCTCTGTCCGCTACGTCGACCCTGGCCGAAAAGAACCGGGTCATCAGCGAACTTTTCGCCACGGGCGAAATGAAACGGAGCGACCTGTCGGAATATCTGGAGTCCACTCGCGAGGGCGCGGAGATGAGCCTGATCAATCTGAACCGCGCCTCGGATCTGATCCGCAGTTTCAAGATGGTCGCGGCAGATCAGGTTTCCGAATCCCGCCGTGGTTTCAACGTGCGCGAATACATCGGGCAGGTGCTCCTCAGCCTCAGACCCAAGCTGAAAAGAACCACGCATCGGATCGAGGTCGAATGCGACGAGGATTTGGTCATCGACAGCTATCCCGGCGCGTTTTCCCAGATCCTGACCAATTTCATCGTCAACTCCCTGACCCATGCCTTCGGCGAAAAGGAGACGGGCCTGATACGCATCGAAATCGCAAAAAACGACGGCATGCTGAACCTGACCTATTCAGACGACGGGTGCGGCATCGCCCCTGAATATCAGGACAGGGTCTTCGAGCCCTTTTTCACCACTGCCCGGGCCAAGGGTTCCACCGGCCTTGGCCTGCATATCGTCTTCAACATCGTGACCAGCACATTGGGCGGCACCATCACCTGTTGCAGTGCCCCGGGCCAGGGCACCTCGTTTCAGGTACGCATGCCCCTGCAAAGAGAGGGCACATGACCGGTAACGACGAGATTTTGTTCAAGGACGAGATTCCGCCTCTGGCGCCTGCCCAATCAGCGGGGGATGACGGCTGGAAGATCCTGATCGTGGACGATGAGGCGGACGTGCACAGCGTCACCACCTACATGCTCGCCGGTCAGGAGTATCGCGGCCGGAAATTCAATTTTCTGCATGCCTACAGCGCGGAAGAGGCCAAGATAGTGCTGGCGGAACACCCCGACGTCGCCGTGATCCTGCTCGACGTGGTCATGGAGACCGACGACAGTGGGCTGCTGCTTGTCAAATACATCCGCGAGGAGATGAACGACTACACCGTGCGCATCATCCTGCGCACCGGACAGCCGGGCAAGGCTCCGGCGGCGAAGGTCATCCTTGAATACGATATCGACGACTACAAGGAAAAAACGGAGCTGACCCTGGAGAAGATGCTGGTCACGCTCATCTCGGCCCTGCGCAGCTACAATTTCATCACCACCATCGAGAACAACCGCAATGGCCTGCGGCGCATCATCGAGGCCTCTTCGGACATCTTCGAACGCCAATCCTTGCAGAAACTCGGCTGTGGAGTCTTGAGCCAGCTCACCTCAATCCTGCAACTGAAGAAGGACGCCGTGCTCACGCAGGCCTCCGGGCTGACCGCTTCGGGGATAAAGGGCGAGTCGGTGATTCTGGCCGCCACCGGGGAGTTCAGCAAGTATCTGGAAAAGCCCATCCATCAGATTCAGAGCGAAATGGTGCACCGGGCTCTCGACCGGGCCAGGACCCAGCCCCATGGCTTCTATTGCGAGGAGGACAAGTGCGCCTGGTATTTCCAGAGCAAGACCGGCTCGGACAACTTTCTGTATTTTGAAATTTCAAAGGATCTGGATGAGAACGACCATGATCTGCTCGAACTCTTTTTCACCAATGTTTCCCTGGCGTTCGACAACCTGTATCTGAACAAGGGCATCGAGGACACGCAAAAGGAAGTCATCTTCCACATGGCCGAGACCATGGAGTGCCGCTCGGCCGAGACGGGCAGCCATGTCCGGCGCGTATCGGAGTATGTGCGCCTGATGGCCCTGAAATACGGACTTGGCGAGGAGCAGGCGGAAATGCTCAAACTGGCCTCGACAGCCCATGACCTGGGCAAGATAGGCATCCCCGATTCCATCCTGAACAAGCCCGGGCCGCTCAACCCGGAGGAATACGATATCATCAAGAGCCATGTGCAGCGCGGCTATGACCTGCTCGTGAACTCGACAAGCCCCATCATCAAGACAGCGGCGCGGATCATCCTGCTGCATCACGAGCGCTGGGACGGGCAGGGCTATCCGCAGGGCCTCGTGGGAGAGGAGACGCACATTCACGGCCGTATCGTGGCCGTGGCCGATGTGTTCGACGCCCTGTCCAACAAGCGGGTCTACCATCAGGCCTGGAACTGGGACAAGGTCTTCGCCTATTTTCTGGAAGAGAGCGGCAAGCATTTTGACCCGTGCCTGGTCGACATCCTCCTGGAGAACAAGGAGGAGTTCATGGCCATCTGGGAAGAATACCACGACGAGTGCGGGGTCTGTTCGGGAAGCCGGGAAGCGCTCCCGGCGGATTCTGCCCGCTCCGACCGCTCCGAATGAAGCGGGAACTTCTTGAATTGCCTGCCGTTTCATCGTCTCCGACCCGCCTTCTCCTGCGTCTTCCCAGTTTGACGACTTGCTGGCGGCCGAGCGCGCGAAACGACGAGACGCCGGTAGTAAAACAGGTCGGTTTTCACCGCGTATGACAAAATTCAACGTGCGGGGCGCATCGGAAATAGTCGAACGAGTTGCCGTGCATATTGCGCAGATGTAACTTGATGCAAAGGCATGTCTTTATCCAGGCTGTTGGTCGATGCAACACTAGCCAGTCGGCGATTATCCTCGCTCTGTCATATCAATACTAAATGATCTTGGTACCGCAGTCAGATAAAATAATGATTGCTACCCATGTCTTACAATCATTCCCTCCTTGCTCGAATCAATATTTGTTGCTAATCGACCATAGCCCATTCAACCTAATGCTTGGCTCTGCCTTGTATTATAGCGCTTAGTGGTCGGTTCAATGAAATACGCGTTTCTCGTTCTCGCGCTTCTCACACTCTGGACGCCCCGCGCCTGGTCCGAAGGCCCGTGGCATGTCAACGGCCATGTCTTCACGAACGTGAACGCCATGCAAAAGGGCAGAGAAGTCACGGTCAGTGGTCGCGTCAGCAGCGGCCCGATGAAGAATCCGCTTCAGATCGCACTGTACGTCTCAAACGACGAGGGAAAGACGTACAGGACGTCCGCCGTGGTCAGAAATTTCTGCGGCAAGGGCGAGCTGTTCGAGTCGAAGTTCACTGCGTGGGAAAGGGCCAGGTGGTGGAAAGTGGTGGCGATCGAGTCGAATTGAAGCGAGAATGGTGAAACTCGATTCCTTTCTGAAATTTATGCTCGATAGTATGCGCTCCATTCTTGATGAGCCATGGCGCGTGAAATTTTGTTGAAGATGTTCCACTCGCCGCAATCCGGAGGCCGGGAATGATCATCAAGAGTAGAGATCCAAAGGACAGGGATATTGCCGAACTCGATGCGTTGCTGAAGCAGGCGGACGCTCAAGGCAAGCGATTTCTCATCGAACGCGAACTGCGGGCCATGAAGGCCGGGATAGCGGGGGAGGAGGACTGCGCCTACTACATCAATTTTTATTTCGGCAATTCTGACAACTGGTGCGTGATCCACGACCTGCGCATCGAGCACCAGGGCAGCGTGGCTCAGATCGACCACCTGCTGATCAATCGCCTCTTCGAGATCTACGTCATCGAATCGAAGAATTTCTCCTACGAAGTGGCCATCAACGACAGCGGAGAATTCACCCTCAAAAGCGGCTCCCACTCTTTCGGCATCCCCTCGCCCATCGAACAGAACAAGCGCCACATCTTCCTGCTGGAAAAATTCATCGCCGATCGCGGTCTCACCCCCAGCAGGCTCGGCATCCCAATAACCCCCCGCTACAGAAGTCTGATCCTCATGTCCCCCAAGTCCGTCATCACCAGACCGGACAGAAAGACGTTCGACACCGACATGGTGATCAAGGCCGATACGTTGCGGACAAAAATCGACCACATTGTCGACAAGATAAACCCATTGCAGGGTCTGGCCATCATGGGAAACATGTCGACGATCAAGACCGTGACCGATTTCGCGGAATCTCTACGGTCGTGCCATTCCAGCACATCCATCGACTACCGGAAGAGATTCGGGATCGAGGCGGCGACTGATCCGATCCAGACTGTGATCGACAGGAGTAACGGGACGGAGGGGCCAGGGGAGAAGAAGTATTACTGCTTCAAGTGCAGGAAGGCGATTCCGGATAATGTGGCGCGATTTTGTTGGAATAATAAGGAGAGGTTTGGGGGGAAGGCGTTTTGTTATGAGTGTCAGAAGGGGATGTGATGATTGGTAATTTTTAGAAAAAATCAAGTTTCAATATTTAGTCTTCGTTTCAGCATGACTTATCACTGAAATTGAAAAGAGGGGCTGTAATGGATTTCATAGACAAGCTTACAGAATTATCTGCTCGCATTCAGCGACAAAAAGAATCCGTCTTGACTGAAGAAGCTGCAAAGACAGCATTCGTCCTCCCCTTCATCCAAGCTCTTGGATATGACATTTTTAACCCAGAAGAAGTCATACCAGAATTAACTGCAGACCATGGAGTCAAGAAAGGCGAAAAGGTTGATTATGCAATACAGCTCGACAAGCAAAAGGTAATTCTTATTGAATGCAAACCTGTAGGGTCTGATTTGGAAGCAAAACACGCAGGCCAACTTTTTAGATATTTTTCTGTTACAGAAGCTCGATTCGGAGTTTTAACAGACGGTATTCGATATGTATTTTTTAGCGATTTGGAGAAAGAGAATAAAATGGACGAACGTCCATTTTTTGAATTTAATTTACTTCAATTTTCAGAATCGAATGTTGATGAGTTGAAAAAATTCACAAAGAATTTTTTTGACCTTCAGACAATTATAAGTACAGCGAGTAACTTGAAGTATTTTAAGGCGCTTAGTGAAGAAATTAGAGCAGAATTTGATAGCCCATCTGAAGAGTTTGTTAAAATTTTAACTGGAAGAGTTTATCCAGGCAGATTTACACAGCAAATAAAAGATCAATTCACTGAATTAACTCAAAGAGCCATGCGAGACTTCATTCGGTCTAGGGTTAACGAGCGTCTGAAGACAGCCCTTGAAACGGACAATCATGAAAATGTTGCGGAGATACAAAAACGAGAAGAAGTGACTGAAGAAGACTTAAATAAGGTTAATGGGGTTCTCACCACCGAGGATGAATTAGAAGCCTATAGAGTTGTGCGCGCAATCGGAGCTGAGTATGTTGATCCTGAAAGAATCACTATGCGTGACGCGAAAAGCTATTGTGCTATATTACTTGATAATAATAACAGGCGACCTATATGTCGACTTTATTTTGGAAAATCGAAAATGTCAGTATCTATATTTGTTCCTGAGAATGAGACTAAAATAGATATTAATAAAATTTCTGATATATATAGGTGCCGTGCCGAATTAGAGCTAGCAATAAAGCAATACGATAAACACTCATAAGTCTTTTTGAAAACATCCGAAGATCATAATGGCGAAGAACACAGGTGAAGGATACCGTAAAGGCAGCATCTGACCGTTCCCAGGTTCAAAATTCTAAGACCGGCCAGCGGGTCAAACGTGATACGGAAACAGGCAAGTTCATGGATGTGAAACAGGACGGGGAACCCTTCAAAAGTGTTGCAAAGGAGGTGGACGACCGCAGGGAATGAACTTTGAAAGGACCAAGTATGACCGAACTCTCCAACTTTACCAGCGACAAGGAACCGCTTGCCGATCTTCTCAAGAGTATCAAGTCTGGCCGAACCCAATTGCCGGATTTTCAACGCGGTTGGGTCTGAGACAAAGGAGAGGAGAGCAGTTCTTTAGGATCGGACGGAATCTCTGAGACCAAGACTAGCAAGTTTCAAGATCTGATCATCGGCTTTTACAGGGTTATTATTCGAGCCTAAATTGTAATGAGTTGCAAATCGATTATGTTGTTTGTAGATTACATGTAAGGATTACTTTTTTTCTTTTATATTGTAACAAAAGAGCTGCTGCAGATGGAGTGTTTCCTCAGTCAAAATATTCAATCACTCTCGGTACAATTCTGTTTTAGCTATTTTATTGCCAACACCGAAAGTCAAGTACTCAAATATAAAAATGCGCCAAATAAGTGATAAAATCAGGCTTTGCAGTAAAAATCTCAAGATTTCACGGCAATGGCTTTAATAAATGTCTAACAAGGCAGATTTATTCGGAAAGCAAATAACGTGCTGTCTATTCGCAGCTTATTTTTTTGCTGCCGATGATTTGCAGCGTTCATTGAAGGTTAAGATATGGAACAAAAATCAATAGTTAGAAACAGACTCAGAAGTAAAATATTATCCTTTTCAGTTTCTAAAGAAGATCTTTTCAAGCTCTTTCAGGTGCTTGAAGAACGTAGTAATGCAGCTGCTGATATAGAAGTGTCAAATTATAAAAAACTTGATCAAACAGATGCTGTTTTTGAAGAGAATAAAAAAACTATTAAAGACGGGTTCAGCCTAAAACCAACAATTATCAGTTCAGATGGTAAAGAACTTTGGGGGAATTATAAAGATATTTTCGAATCTCCAAATTTTCCTGATGAAATACAAACAATATATGTAAATAGTGAGATCCCTCTAAAATCAAGATACAATTACAATCCTGCTAATTCTTTTGTATTGTTTCTTGATTTTTCAAAACCCGATTTATTCAATCTCTCTTTTCTTCCATCACAGGCGACCCCAAATGAAAGCAATATCTCAGTGCAAGGGTATGATGCCACTTGGGTTCATGGAGTATTTAACGAATTCAATAGCTTTGTAAAAAAAAATCCTTCTAAAATGACATGGTTGCATAGACATAGTATCTACGATCTATTAATTTGGGGATTTGGATTACCACTTGGTTTTTGGATGGCATTCAGATTATCTGGTATTTTGATTAAAACTTTTGGAAGCATTTCACCTTTTTTACTCAACGGGTCATACGTTTATGTTTTCTTTGCTTCTTTAGTTATTTTTCGCCTTTTATTTCATTATGCTCGATGGGTTTGGCCTTTAGTTGAGCAGAGATCTTCAAAAAATAACGCTATTAAGCATCAAATGGTTTTAGGAGCTATAACAATTGGCTTGATAACTACTGTTATTTTGGATTTAATTAAAATAGTATTTTGATTTTATACGCGCAAGGAGGCTAGGGTCAGATCTTGATTCATTTCAGGTTATCTCACTCACATGGCCAGACCCCTCCGCATAGAATTTCCGGGAGCCATCTATCACGTGACATCCCGTGGCAACGCCCAGGCCGCCATCTTTGCCGATGACGTCGACAGGAATACGTTCCTGGCCGTCCTCCGACAGACGCTGCGCAGGTTCAATGTGCTCTGTCACCCCTACTGTCTGACGACCAATCACTTCCACCTGCTTCTTGAAACCCCCGATGCCAACCTGTCCAAAGCCATGCGCCAGTTCAACAGCGTGTACACGCAGGCCTTCAATCGGCGGCATGGGCGGGTAGGGCATGTGCTGCAAGGGCGGTTCAAGGCCATTGTGGTGGACCGGGAGGCGTATCTTCTGGAACTGTGCCGCTATGTCGTGCTCAACCCCGTGCGGGCGGGGATGGTCAAGGACCTCGGGAAATATTCGTGGTCCAGCTACCGGGCTAACGCCGGATTCGACAAGGTGCCGGAGTTTCTTTCCGTGGACTGGATTCTGGAGCATTTTGGACTCGACCGGAAAAGCGCCCACATGGAATACCGGCGGTTCATCAAGGCGGGCATGGATGCAAAAGACTCCCCCTGGGATGAGCTCAAGGGCCAATGTTTTCTTGGGGAGGATGCGTTTCTCGAAAAACTCTTCCCGATGCTCAGGGAGAAGAGCGCCCTCAAGGAAGTGCCTCGTACCCAACGCTTCGCTGGCCGCCCCAGCCTGGAGAACATCCTTGCGGACACGGGGACCATGGAAGTGCGGGGCAGCGCCATCGCCAAAGTGTGTCTCGAATTTGGCTATACCCAAGCCCAAGTGGCTGCCGCGACGGGACTTCATTATTCGACAGTAAGCAGGATTCTTCGGCGAGAAGATTCAAGATTCAAGATCTGAACCTTGGTGTTTGGCTTGGTGTTTGGAAACGGTCAGTTGTCCTGTGCCGTGCCGTCGACGCCGTAGCGCATCATGCGCCGTCCGGCATCGATGTAATGCTCGCGCAGACACAGTTCGATGGCCACGGGATCCTTGGTCCGCAGCACGTCGAAGATCACCTTGTGCCGTTCGTAGATCTCGGCGGTAGTGAAAATGTCGCGCCAGTATTTGAAGAGGAGAAACTTGGACACTCCGCGGCAGGAACGCCGGGAAAGTTCGACGATGAGGGAATTGTCGGTCTTGGAAAAAAGAACGTCGTGAAATTCGTTGTCCAGAGGGGCGAGCCTATCTCTGTTCTCAGCATTCTCGGCAAGGTGTTTCATCCGCTCGAGAATGTCCTGGAGTTTGTCGAAATCCTTTTTCGTAAACTGGTCGATGGTCGAGGCGACGACTGCCCCCTCCAGAACACCGCCGATGAAGTAGGAATCCCCGGGGGGAGGAGGGTCAGATCTTGAATCTTGATTTTCTCAGGCTATCCTCACCTCATGGTTAGACCCCTCCGAGGGGGAGGAGGCTATCAAATCTTGAATCTTGACTGATGCAGCGGCCAATTGTCGAGCACCCGTCAAGTTCTTCAATGTCAATAATTTACCTGTCCCTTAGTTCCAATGACCAGTTGGTCGATCATGGTTGGAGAAATATCAGTATATTCGATCATCATTCCTCTCAGGGACATCGGCAACAGTTTCGTCCAAATCGCCCGTAATCCAGTGACCGATCACGCAAACCTCTTCATCCATCGATCCTTGAATTCCAGCGGATCGACTCCTTTCGGGGTTTC